>JAGVUS010000245.1 GCA_019136175.1 Chloroflexota bacterium
GGTGCCGTGGAGCGGCTGGACAGTGACCTCAAAGGAGAGGGGATCACCATCGACATCGGTGGCAGTGAGGGTGACGGGGAGAGCCGTCTCTTCAGGAGTGGAGAGGGACTGGTCATCCGCAACCGGGGCATCATTGACCGGAGTGACGGTGATGGTGACATGCCCGGTATCGGTGAGGGTGCCATCGGAGACAGTGTAGTCAAACCCGGCTTCGCCGTGGAAGTTGTCGGCGGGGGTGAAGGTGACCACACCGACAGCCAGGGCAACTGTGCCGTTGGAGGGATTGGAGACCGCTGTCAGGGAGAGGGTATCGCCATCGATATCGGTGTCATTGGCAAGCAGAGTGCTGACCAGGATGTCAACGGGAGTGTCCTCAGCCGTGGTGGCAGTATCATCAACGGCAACCGGGGCATCATTGACCGGAGTGACGGTGATGGTTGCCGTGCCAGTTACTCCACCAATGTCGTCCGAAACGGTGAAGGTGAAGGTATCTGTTCCGAACCAATCTGTTGCAGGTGTATAGGTAAATGTCCCGTCCAGGTTGATGGTTACTGTTCCGTGTGCGGGGGGAGTAGCCACAACATAGGTCAGGGCATACCCTTCATCATCAGTTGCGGCGAGGGTGCCATTCAGAGGCGTATCCTCACCAGTTGTAAATGTATTGGTACCGGGTATTGGGGCATCATTGATGAGAATTGTCCAGCAGCCACCCCCTCCATACCATTCATTGTCTAAGACGGCACAGAGTAGCGATGCCCGGGCATTGTTGGCTGTATATTGGGAAGTGGTTACTCCATTCACCAACGGGCTGGTGGGTGGTGTGAAAATTCCATCCATGGTCTGGAAGGAAACCACGATACCATCCGGTACGTATCCCAGCGTGGGCGAAGAAGCATCTTCACCCGCTGAGTTTCGCATTAACCGTGCTGTGAAGGTTACAGGCGGAGCACCAAATTCAGTTTCCGATGTTGGTGCAGTACCCTGTAAGACGAGCCAGGGAGTGTAATCTACATTGACTGTTGTATCGCAATCTCCATAGGTATCATTGGGTCCCACATTGCAGCCCCACCAGTTGTTTTCGGCAACTGCGGCTCCGCCGGAGGCATTGTTGTAACCGACTGTATTATTGAATATCCGGTTGTGGTGAGCAGTCAGGGTGCTGCGGGTGCCAAGGTAAATGCCGGTCCCGTTATCCAGGAGATTGTTGGAGCGCACAACCGCGGTGGTTGTACCGGTGGTATCCAGCCGGTCCAGGCGGACGCCGGTTTCATAACCGGTGATGAGTGATTTTTCCAGGGTGAAGTTGGAGTTTTCATCCGCCCAACCGGTGCCGTCTGCCAGCACGCCCACAGAACCAGCCACCGTGATACCAGGTCCGGTGAGGGTGTTGCCTGCACCAATCACAAACAGGCTGGGATCGCCGACCTGGCGTCCCACATATACGCCTGTGTGGGCACCCGTAAAGGTGTTATTGGTCACTGTAAAACCGTTTGCCTGGTACACCAGCAGACCAATTCCTGCGTTGGCGGGATTGGTGAACGTGGCAGTATTATTGGCAAATACGGTTCCGGCATCGTTGTGCGTGAGGGTATATGCCTGGCTGGTGATATCGGTAACCACATTGTGGTGAATGTTGGCGACCAGCGGAATGCCGGTATAGTTCCCTGTGGCAATGCCCTGATATGCATTGGTGGCGGTGGAGTTGGCAATTTCACCGGCAGCATTGAAGTACAGGATCGCAAAGGACTGTTCATCCGTGCAGGTGTTGACAATATTTGCCACATCCACGTTATCCAACCGGTGATCGCTGGAGGTTTCTCCTGTATACGCGCGGATTACCACACCGCGGTACCAGATGTTCTGTACCACGGTATCCAGCACGGTGGAAGTGTCGTAAGTGGCAACCCAATAGCGGCTGGTGATGCCCATCCGGTAGTTGTAATCGCCAGGCAGGCTGCCATCCTGGTTGCCGTCAATGGTAAAGCCCTGGATGGTCACGCCATCCGCACCGATGATGATGCCAAAATGTGCATTACTGCCCAACGGGCTGCAGTCATGACCATCGGCAACAGCCGGACCAATGATGCTGGCGCCCGCACCCGCGCCAATCAGGTCCATGGGCTGGTCAATCAGGATGTCTGATTCAAAATAAGTGCCTGCGGCAACATACACCGTGCCATCCGGTGCAACGCCATTCACACCATCCTGGATGAGGGCAAAGGCATCATAACCAAAGGCAGTTGCCGGTCCTGTTCCATCAGGATCCACACCGGGGAGCGTGCCTGCCCAGCCATCATCCACATAAACGACCGGCGGCTCATCGCTCGTGACGGTCACGTCGATGGTTTCACAATCATTGAGTGCGCCGTCGGAGACGCATACGTCAAATGTGTACCAGCCGGGAGCCTGTTCCGCGGTGGGCGTCCAGGTGAAGACGCCGCCTGCCGTGATGCTGGCGCCAGCGGGCAAAGTTCCAGCCAGGCTGAAGGTGAGCGTATTGGCGGGCACATCCGCATCGGTGGCGGTGGCAGTGAAGGTCAGGGTATCGCCTTCATGAACGGTCTGGTCACCGACCGGGTTCAGCACCGGGGCAACATTGACTTCGTTCACGGTGACGGTGATCGTCTGGCAGTCGGTTTCAGTGCCGTCGCCCACGCAAACATCAAAGGTATAGGTGCCAGGACCCTGGGCTTCGGTCGGTGTCCAGGTGAAGACTCCGCCTGCCGTGATACTGGCACCTGCGGGTACATCCCCGGCGGTGCCGTCTGTCAGGCTGAATGTCAGCGCATCGCCGTCCTGGTCGCTGGCAGTGGCAGTAAAGGTGATCAATGTTTCCTCACCACCGCTGGGATTGGGAATTGGATCCAGCACGGGGGCATCGTTGATATCGGTCACGGTGATGGTCAGGGTTTCTTCATAGTACAACCCGGTGGAGTCGGTTGTGCGCACCCGGATCAGCAGGCTGGGGTCGGTTTCGTAGTCCGCTGGCAGCAGGGTGAGCAGCTGGTTGCCGGAGATCTGGAAATAGTGATTATCCGGGAAGGAGACATCATCCTGCAGGGAGTAAGTGAAGGTTTCCCCGGTGTCTGCATCCACGCTGGAGAAGGAGCCCACCAGCACGCCCGCAGGCTGGTTTTCCGCCACGGTGCTGCTGCTCAGGCTGATATCGGTGGGGGCGCACCCGGCGGTGGTGACGGTTCCGTCGGTAATTGTAAAGGGAATCGGCATTACAGCCGGCCAGTTGACAAGCTGGGAATACACTGGATCGATGGTGAATGCCACGGTTGCGCCTGGGGTTGTTGCCCGCAGCGTGATGCGAATCAGGTCGCCGCTGCCGTCCCTGCCTTCCGGTTCACCCATCATGGACATGTCAAACAGGATTTCGCCGGTGGTGTTATTCCAGCCGTTGGTGGGTGCCATCAGCCCATCGGACAGGAATCCGCCATTGACGACGTTCAAAACCTGCAGCGAACCCGGTGTAAACGTCAGGCGGAGCGCGTACCCGTACAGGTCCTGCACATCTGCCACGCTGACAGCAATGGTGAGATCGGCACAGGTGGTGACAGTGGAACTTGCCGGGTTAAGATAAACCTGCGTGGTGCCCTGGGCTTCTGCCGGTTGGGGCATGCTGAAGGCAGCCAACAGGATGATCAGGAAGCTGATCAAAATACGGGTAGAGATGGAACCTGGTTTCATTTTTCCTCCCAATTGTGAATGATTGGTATCAAGAAAGTGATTTGAATGGATGTCGATCTTTTCATGGATTTCCTTTTTTACTTAATAATGACCGGAATAAATATGGATAGCAGGGTGTTGATTGGGTTGATGATAACCACTCCATTTTCGATTTCAAAGGGAATCGGCATTACAGCCGGCCAGTTGACAAGCTGGGAATACACTGGATCGATGGTGAATGCCACGGTTGCGCCGGGGGTTGTTGCCCGCAGCGTGATGCGAATCAGGTCGCCGCTGCCGTCCCTGCCTTCCGGTTTACCCATCATGGACATGTCAAACAGGATTTCGCCGGTGGTGTTATTCCAGCCGTTGGTGGGTGCCATCAGCCCATCGGACAGGAATTCGCCGTTCACCACGTCCAGGATTTCGATGCTGCCAGGGGGAAAGGTGATGCGGAGCGCGTACCCGTACAGGTCCTGCACATCCCGCACGCTGACAGCAATGGTCGTCTCCTGCCCCACCTCCAGGGTGGTTTCTGCCGGGTTGATGTACACCACTGTTCCCGGTTCCTGTGAAAACACACTTGCAGGCAGCGCAAGGCAGGCTGCCAGCGCCATTGCCAGGCTGATCAGGATTTGAATTTTAAACAAGGGTGTTTTCATTGCCTGTCTTTCTGTTTGGTTCAGGAGGTGCGCCTGGAGCGGAAGAAATAGACTGCCAGCCCTGCTGCGCCTGCCAGAACCAGTGCCACAATCCACCAGTTCTTCATCAGCGAGAAACCGCCGCCTGGTTCCACCGGGGCTTCCGTGGGGATTGGCTCACCCGGCTGGGTGGGCTGGACTGCCTGGGTTGCCATCGGTCGGGTGGCAGTCGGCTGCACCGTTGCCGTGGGTGTGGGTGCCAGCGTGGGGATCAGAATCACGCTGGTGGGATTGACCACCGGGATGGAGGTGGCAACCACGTCCGGGGCGCCTGCCTGCACCGTCACGCTGGAATTGGCAGCAGTGGAAGGGATTTCCAGCCCTTCCCGGCTGGCAAGCTGCAGGTTGGTAACTTCCAGGTCGGTGGTGCCTTCCTGCAGACCTTTGACGTACAGCACGAACAAATAGCCGCTGCCCGACTTGGGCTCGGCAGGGTTGACCTGAGTCATTACCACATGAACAATGCCGGTTTCGTTATCCACCGTATTGTAGAGCAGCAAGCCCGGCTCCAGGAACTCGCCAAAACCAAGCTGGATGCCTGCCATGGCGGGGTCGGCATCCTGCGCCTCCAGCACGGCGGGGTCGAACCGCAGTTCAAAATCAATCCCATACAGGTCGGTGACGTTTTCCACCTGGATGGGAATTTCCACCAGTGCACCGGGGGCAATCGTCAGCGGTGCAAATACGCCCACGCGGGCGGCATCCGCCTGGGCAAATGCCGTGCCCGGCTGCAGGAAGGTAACCAGGAGGAGGAGGGTGATGATGGCGGTTGCAGGTTTCATAAATCGGGTTCAGTCCTTTGATGATTGGGAATGTCCCCGCCGGATGGCGAGGAGGGTGAGCATGACCAGGATGGCTGCCCCTCCGGCAATCAGCAAGCCCCATAGGACAGCTTCCACCGGCGGATTCGCCGGGAGGGCTGTGGCTGCCGGGGATGGTTCCATTGCTGCGGGGCTGGCGGATGCCTGCCTGCCAACGGTCAGTTGGCTGGCGGGCGTGGCGGAATTCCGCGGTGCCAGCGGGCTGGGTGTGAAATTCGCCGGGGGCATGGTGCGGGTGGGCAGGCGGGTCCACGTGGGCTGGATTGCCGCGGTGGACGTGCCGGTGAGGGTGGCTGTGGGGGTGGTATTCCCTGCCGTGGGCAGGGGGGTGGGTGTTTGGGTGGAACCCGCTGTTGGCAGCAAGGTATGAGTGAAGGTGGGGCTGGGTTGGGCTGATGGCAGTACGGACAGGATGCCGTGCTCCCGCTGGGGGTTGGATTCGTTCCCATCACCGTCTGCAAAAATCACATCATCAAGGATCAGGTCGCAGTCACCTTCCGAAGTGCCGCGGAAGACCAGGCGGAACAGGGTGCCATCGCCGCTGACGGGCGGAGTGGCAAGCTGGGTATATGCCACTCGCAGCAAGCCTGGCTCCTCCTGTTTGTACACCCGGAAGAGATTGGACAGATAATCGCCCGGTTCCCAGGAATCCAGTGTTACCAGTGCCGGGTTATAGAGCAGGGTCAGGTCAAAGGCGTTCACGTTTTCACCCCCGCTCACCTCCAGTGTGATTTCCACGGTCTCCCCCACGCCCACCTGGCTGGCAGCGGGCATCACCTGCACCCGTGCGGCTGCCTGGGCAGACCCTGCAACAGGCGGCAGGACAAGGCTGCAAAACAGCCCTGCCAGCAGGACGGTATGGAATAAGAGTCGCTGAAATCCCGCCATCCAGTTTCACTGCTCCCGGCATCCCGGGCATCCTTTCCGTATCTGGTGGAAACCACGCCCTTGCATCCATATCATACCCGAAAAATCAAGCATCTTCCAATATTCTCATTTTTCAGGGTGTCCACCCGGCATAGGCGGTGATGGACGTCAATCCATAGTTGCCCGCCACCATGGCAAAGTCAAAAATATCCACCCTGCCGGAGAAGTTGACATCCCCCTCCAAACTGGCGCCGGTTTGCTGGTACTGCCCGCTGACCAGCGTCAGATCGAGCGCATCAATCACCGTGTCCGGCGCTCCCATGGGATCCTGCCAGACGGCATTGCCGCCCCGCAGCAGAAGCGGTGAGAGGGTCGTCTTGCTGGCGCTGATGCTGACCGTGCGGTTCGATGCTTCCGTCACCGGCAGGTAGCGCGGTGAGGATGCCGTGATGCGGTAGATATCCTCCTCCACCTGGCTGAAGCCGAGGTTGTCGGTCGGCAGGCTGGTGCTGGTGGCGGAGTAGGGACCCAGCCAGTGCACCGTGCCATAGCCTAGCGAAACGGGCACCCCGCCCGTGCTGGTTTGCCCCTGCAGCCGCACCGTGCCGGTGACATTGAAGTTGGGGGTCAGCGCCGGGTCATCGTGAATCCACAATACCCCGCTCACCTCGGAGGGGTAGGAGGTTTCCCCAACCGGATCCGCCAGGACGGCTTCCGTCAGCGTGATGGGTGTGATGCCGTTGGCGCTGCCGGTGAAGGTGATATCAACCAGGTTGCCGTCCCCGGTTACACCGGGTGTCGTTATTTGTATTTCAGCAAGATGAAAAACTCCCGGGCAGAGGGTTGGATTGTTATTGCAGGAATATACCGGCGTCAGATTGGAAAGAAATGTTCCCTCGGTGTAAGTGACGGATGAGACCAGCGCCGGGTTGTAGGAAATGACCACCTCATAGGCATTGACGTCCACGCCGCCGGTCAGCCACATACTGTAGGTGGCGGTGCTGCCGCGGATAATGTCCAGCATGGGCGGGGTGACGGCAACAACCGCGCTTGCCTGTGCCTGCACGGGGGAGGAAGGCGCAGGCAGCAGCAGGCTGAGCACCAGCAGGATTGCCAGCACTCCCGGGACCCCCCTGTGTAGGTTTCCTTTATTGTTCATTCCATCCTTCCTTTCACTTTCACTGCCAGCCTGGAAAAAGCGGAAACGGTTGGAGCCCAACCGCCTCCCCCTGTTCCCACCCGGGCGGCTGCCCGGGATGGAAACAGGCAAAAGAGGGGTGCAGACCGGTTTTTTTTACCCGGTCTGCACGAAGATCATAAGATTTAAGGTGCCCAGCCTGCGTAGGCGTTTGCAGCGTTCAGGGTAAAGTTGCCGCCGACCGGTTTTTTTTACCCGGTCTGCACGAAGATCATAAGATTTAAGGTGCCCAGCCTGCGTAGGCGTTTGCAGCGTTCAGGGTAAAGTTGCCGCCCACCATTGCCAGGTCAAACACATCCACCCTGCCGGAGAAGTTCACATCGGCGTTGATGTCACCGGTGGCTCCGTAGTTGGACCCAATGGCGCTGGCATCGCCCAGGTTGACATTCTGGTCATCGTTGGCGTCACCGCCTTTCAGTTCCAGCGAGGTCAGCACGGTGGGTGCGGCATTGACCAGCCTGGTTTTCATCAGGTCGGAACTCACATCCAGGTAGCGGGCGTGGGTAACCGTCACCGTGTAGGTGTTTTCGGCAACATTGCTGAAGCTCACATTGCTGCTGATCACATCCAGTGAGGTGGCAGTGTATGGACCATAGGCAAACAATGCCGGACCGGTCAACGTCACCAGCACGCCGCCGCGGTACGTCCGCCCCTGCATGGAGACCGTACCGGTAACGGAGTAATTGGCATACACGTCCACGCCCTGCTGCAGGGCAGCCAGCGTCCAGTCCGGGTCGGTTGCGGTTTCAACGAGGGTGAAGTCCACCAGGTAGGAGCCGCCAGCCGGGAAGGTGGCGCGGAACAGCAGGTTGGTCACCGTATCAGGCGCCAGGGCGGCAAGGTCCAGCGGGCTGGTCACCGTCTGCCAGGTGGTGCCGTCAAAGTATTCCAGCACTGCGCCGGTTGGCAGGTTGAACTCCAGCACGGGGTCGGTGTAATTGCCGCCGCCAGCCGGGTTGGTCACCGTCAGCGTAAATTCCTGGGGAATGCCTGCCAGGTACGGTCCCACCAGGTTGGTGGAGCTCAACACAGGCTGGGCATACACAACTGCATCCTGCGCCAGGCTTGCCAGAACGGCATCGGGATCAGTGGTCAGATCCACCAGTGTCATGGTCACCGGGTAGGTGCCGGGGGTGTCGAAATTCACCCGGAACAGCGAGGTGGCATTGTAACCGGGAACGATGGGGAAGCCCAGTGCCGGTCCAAACGAGCCCACCAGGTTGCCCAAACCATCCGAGGTCAGCGGCATGGGCTGCCACGAGGAGGTGGTCACTTCCCAGTATTCAAAACTGTTCACATCCGCCGGATCTGCGCCGGTTACCAGGAAATTCACCAGTACGTTGGAGAAGCTGCCGCCGGTGGCTGGGTTGTTCAATGTGACATGGAATTCCTGCAGCACGTCCGTCAGGTAGGGTCCTGCCAGGTCCGTGGAGGAAAGCGTGGGAGCAGCAATCACCGTCACTGTGCCATCCAGCAGGGCGGCAGGGTAGATATTGGTGGACGGACCGTAGCCGGGGAACATGGCAAATGCATCACCGGCATCCAGCAGGTCCAGTGCAGCGGTACCGGGGGCGGCTGCCGTAAAGGTGGCGGTGAAGATCGGCAGGTTATTGCCAGTCACCGGGGTGGTCTGGAAGCCCGCAAAGCGAATTACACCCGGCACGGAAGTGTCCAACGGGGAGGGACCGAGTTCCGGGTCCAAAGCCGGGATGGTGAAGTATGCCCCGGCGGTGGCGGTTTGCAGCGTCAACAGGGCGGGGTCATAGGTCAGCGTGAAGTCGGCACCCATCACGTTTTGCAGGTTGCCGTACACGGTGTAGGTGATGGTCCCACCGGTAAAGACCTGGTTTGCCCAGGGTGTGCCGGAGGATTGCACATACAGGTCCACGTGCGTCCACGGGTCAGAATCCACGTTGGCGAGCGAAGCTCCGCCGTAGGCACCCCACGAGTTATACTCGGCATTGACTGCCATGGTGGGGGAGACGATGGCGTCCGCGCCCAGTGCCTGGAACAGGTTGCCCTGGATGCCCTGGTTGTTGTTCACAGCGCCGCCAAAGGCAATTCCCGAGCCGCCCAGGTTGTGGAACCAGTTGTCCACCACCTGCACATCGGTGATGGCGCCTGCAAAGGCAACGCCGCTGCCGGTGGTCTGCCCGGTGCCGTCAAACTCAATGCCCTCGATGATAATGTTCACCAGGTCCGCCGCCACATTAATGCCATTGGAGCCGTCGGTGGGCACGCATTTTGCCCCGCCGATGCTTTCGGTGGTGATGGTGGTGTAGCTGGCGTGAACATCAATACAGGGCGAGTTGTTCTGAATGACTGTGCCGTCTGAGAGGAGGATGGTCAGGTGGGGAACATAAACCTGCAGTGCCCCTGTCTGGCTGATGGGACCCGAAAGTTCAATGAGCCCGCTTGCATCCGGGGCAAAGGTTGTGCAGGCTGCATCCGCACACCACTGGATCAGTGCAGGATCGCCATAAACCGGTCCCTGGGGTCCAAGAGGGCTGCCCCACCAGTTGTGGGTGGCATCCACGTCTTCCACCAGGGTTCCCCAATAGGTCTCGTATCCCGGCTCATGGTAGGCTTCTGCTTCAATGGCGCCAATGTAGCCGGAGACCCTGTTGTTATGTAAGTCAACCCCGCTGACAGTTCCATCGTTGTAGGCAATCACGCCCAACGGGTAGTCAATGCCGGTGATCGTGTTGTCCAGGATCTGGATATTGGACATGGTTGCGGCATTCCAGGTGTAGGCACTGATACCGTAGTTGCCAACACCGGTGATGGTATTGCCGCTTATGGTCACGTTGCTGGCATCAACCACACCGATGGCGGTGCTTGACCAGTCATCCGTCAGGTAGGCACTGGTGACTGTATTTCCAATGACGGTTGATCCATCACCAGAAACCTGGATGCCGTTGCGCAAATAACCATCAGCAGGAACCAGGACGTTGTTCAGAACATGAACCGTTGTTCCGGTTCTGGAAGCCATGCCCTGAATGATGCCGCCTTCGGAGAAGTTCTCGACAGTGAAGCCATCAAATGTAAGCACACCCAAATTGGTGCCGCTGAATAAGACGCCATTTGTACGCGTTCCATCAGGAACATGAATGATTGTGGCATCCGCCCCATCCGTGGATTGTACCGTGATGTTGGGCTTGTTCAGAGTAATGGCTTCGTTGTAGGTGCCGGGGAGAACGTGGATGATTCCACCAACCGGGATGGCATCAATGGCACCCTGGATGGTGTTGTAAGCGGCACCCGGATGCCCGCAATCGCCTGATGGGCATACCCACAGTTCGGGATAAGCCACGCTGATTCCCCACAGGGCTTCTGCTGTGACCTCGTTGTTTTCACCACTGGCAGGGTAGGTGCCAACTGCCGGGTAGTTATCCCATCCGCCGGTTGCAAGCTGAATACCGAGGAGATAATCTGCAGCACCACGAATATTGTTCAGGTAAGCAGCCCGGTCATATTCATTCAACGCCAGAATGGAATAGGCTGTTGCCTGCGTGTTTTCATTTTGATCGTTTGCCAACATGTAATCAGGATGCCAGGTAACGCCACCGTTGTTAATCTGGTAGGTTGCCAGGGCAGCAAACAGATCGCCGATATCATCAGCGCCCGCAAAATATCCGGCAGTTGGATCCATGCTTTCATCCACAAATGCCAGTCCATAAAGCGCACCGGCAAGTCCATCGGTGAAGTACCACATCACCTGGTTGGATGCATCGTAATCGTCCAACTCATTGATCTCGGCTTTAACTGCATCAATCCAATATTGCAGTTCAGTCCCGGTCACACCGCAGGAAGCTGCGCTGACCAATCCCAGCCCCAGATCCCAGGCTGCCAAATTGGCACTTTGACCCGACCGGGATGCGCGGAGATAGTCGATATAGGTTGGTGTGCTGTAAGTAACACTACCTCGTACATACGTGCCATTCGCCAGTTTGTCATAGAAATTGGCTTGGACGTAAGCGGAATAGGTTGTGACGTTGAACAAGGCGTCCAACTGTGCTGCAAGGTATCCATCGCTTGTGGCAAAAGTCACCTTGCTTAACAAGAGAGCGCCTGCATCAGCCAGAGATTGTTCGTGATCGAAATTCCCTGTGTGCAGGTATGCTTCCGCCAATCCCTTGGCAATCGGTGCAATGGTATTTAAGGCTGAACCGGTGGCGGGATTGCCATTATCCAGTGGCCAATCCCACCCGCCATCGTTATTTTGGAGGCTGCTCAGCCGGTCCGCACCAGCCTGGAGGGCGGGTGGTGCTCCTGCCGCATCCGCTGTGGCACTGCCTTCCGGCAGGGCGGCAAACAGACCCATTGCCAGTGACAACGCAGTCAAGATGCTCAAAAGAAATCGAAATGTTTTCATGGTTTAAAAACCCCTTTGCTTGAAAAGAATGTGGGAATGTTGTGGTTGTTGCTGTGTGTACAATTCCCCCGGCGCCGTGTGGGCGTACTGCCATGTTCCGCGGTAAACCGGGCTGCGATGCTGCTGCTATCCTGTCTGGTTGCCTCCTTTCCTCCCTGTATGGATTGACACGATCTGATGGATTTGGGTGATCAAAACGGTTGGGATCTTCGCCCCCTCCTGAAATGACTGGTCGGTGGCAAGCCTGGGGGTTATTTTGGCAAGCTCCCAATCATCTATCCTTAATCATACTGGATTTATTTTAACATCCAAGTGATGAAAATCACCTTACAAATCTGACAACTGGTTGGGATTGGCTGGCAGCGCACACCCATCCGCCCGCGGATCGCTGCCGCCGCACAGAACGCCGCTTGCTTCATGCCGCAGGATGATTTGCCCGCGCCCAAACAGGCTGCGTCCCCACCCGCCGACGGGCTGGACGGCATGTCCCATGTCTGCCAGCGCCGCCAGCGTCTCCGCCGGGATGCCTTCCTCCAGGGCAATCACTGCCTGGTTGGGGCTGGGTGCTTGCCCCCGGTTGGGTTCAATGCACCAGCGCGGCAGGTCCAGTGCGGATTGGGGATCCATTCCATCATCCAGCAGGTTCACAGCCACCTGCATGTGTCCCTGCGGCTGCATGAATCCGCCCATCACGCCAAACGTTCCGTACAAGGAGCCATCCTCCCGGGTCATCATGCCGGGGATGATGGTGTGGTAGGGGCGTTTGCCTGGCATCAACGCGTTGGGGTGATGGGGATCGAGGGAAAAATTGTGGCCGCGGTTTTGCAGGCTGAACCCCCAGCCGTGTGGGACGATCCCGGTACCAAACCCCATATAATTGCTGTTAATGAAGGAACAGGCATTTCCTTCACCGTCCACCGCGCAAAAATAGACCGTATCACTGACAGCAGGCGGCGTCCCGTGAAGGATTTCCGGGTTAGCCCGCCGCGGATCCAGCAGCCTGCGCCGTTCCGCGGCATAAGTTTCGGAAAGCAGGCTTTCCAACGGGGCGGGGGCAAACGCAGGGTCGG
>JAGVUS010000043.1 GCA_019136175.1 Chloroflexota bacterium
AGAAAAAAATGGCAAAAATTTATACTTCGATACAAAAATTAGCTGAAACATGGCATTACGATCATTTTGAAAAGTAGCCCCCATGCTCATCCTCAACTTCTCCCACCCCCTCACAGAAAACCAGCTTGCCCGCACCGCCGAACTGGCTGCCCAGCCGGTGGATGCCGTCTTCAACATCCCCGTCCAGTTTGACACCACCCTGCCCTTCGCCCCCCAGGTGGAGGAACTGGTCAACCATATCCCGCTGACGCCCCGTCAGTTGCAGACCGAGCCCATCCTGGTGGTGCTGCCCGCCCTCAACTTCATTGCCGCCCTCCTGCTGGCGGACCTGCACGGGCGGATGGGCTACTTCCCCGCTGTCCTGCGCCTGCGCCCCGTGCCCGGCTCCACCCCGCCCGCCTTTGAAGCCGCTGAAATCCTCAACCTGCAGCAAATCCGCGAAAATGCCCGCACAACCAGGCGGCTGGATGAAAACCAGTCAGACTGAACCCTGGAGGAAACCATGAAAAACCTGTCTGTTCGAAAAATTATTCTCACACTGGTGCTGGCGGTTCTCAACGTCGTCAGCAACCTGATTGCCAACCTCACCGTCGAAGGCGGCTGGCGGATCATCTGGCTGGTGCTGGGCATTGGTGCACTGGCTGCCATCGCCTACATTCTTATCCGCAACATCTTAAATCCACCCCATGTCAGCGTCCAGTTTGACCAAGCGGTTCCGATTCGCCAAGAAGAATACCAGCGCCACGCCCGAAAAGGGTTGATCCTCCTGCTCTCCGATTTTAAACCCAACCCCGGCTCCCCGGCACACCACCTGAGTGAAAAGGAACGGCTGGAGCTGGCGGAAAAGGGGGACTATGACAGCCTCCACCTGACCGATTCCAACTTCAACCCCGCCATCATCGCCGTCACCGCCCACGCCTCCAACCTCAGCCATTGCTGGATCATCACCACATCCAACACCAGCGAGCGCAACCAATCCCGCCCCTATGCGCAGGTCCTGGCTGCCTACCTCCAAACCATCTGCGGGGCAGGCAACTTCCACCACGGCGATGGATATGTCATCCCCGCCCAGGATGATGATGCCATGGCAAAGAAAACCTACACCGTGGTGAACGAAATCTACCGGGAAGCGCGCGGGAAATTCCAATTGCGGGACGAGGACATTGTGTCCGATTTCACCGGCACCTCCAAGTCCATGTCGATGGGCATGATTCTCGCCTGCCTGGACCGGCGCCGCACGCTCCAGTACGTGGGCTCGCATTACGACAGCGCCGGCAACCGCCAGGGGGATAGTTTCCCCATCCTGTTCACATTTGCTGTCAAGGATATCGAAGAATAATCCATCCCGGAGAACCGCCCATGCCCGCATCCATCGTCCTGCACCTGCAAGCCGCCCACCCCGGCACCTACCGCCATGCCACCGGACCCGGCGTGCATGGCTGGTGGTTCCAGCGCTGGCAAACCTTCAACCCCGCCCTGGCGGATGCCATGCACCAGCCGGGGCGATGCACCAGCCGGGGCGCTTTGCCCCCTTCACGCTCAGCCCAATCCTGGGCATCCCCACCCCCCAGGGACCGGTGGAGGTTGCCGAAGGCTGCCCGGCATGGCTGCGCCTGACGGTTCTCTCCACCGAACTGGAAGCCCACCTGCCCGCCTTCCTCGACTCGCTGCCTGCCGTCCTGGCAGTGGATGGCATCGTCTGGCAGCTTGCCGGGGTCTCCCGCACCCCGTCGGAGCACGCCTGGGCGGACGCCGCATCCTACGATGACCTGCGCACCCTGCTGGACCAGCGCAAACCGCCCGACCTGTGGACATTGGAGATGGTCACACCCACCGCCTTCAACGGTAAAAAGACCCAGTTCCCCTTCCCCCTGCCCGACCTGATGATTCGCTCCTGGCTGGAGCGCTGGAACGCCTTTGCCCCCTTTGCCCTGCCCGATGACCTTGTGCGCATCGGGCGCGAGGATTTGAGTGTGGCGAACTACTCCCTGCACACCCTCAAAATCAGCGAGGGCATCCGCCAGGCAATTGGTTGCACCGGCAGGCTCACCCTGCGCGCCATCGAGGTGCACCCCGCCATGCGGGTTGCCCTCCACCTGCTTTTCACCTTTGCCTTTTATTCCGGCACCGGCTACCACACCACCCAG
>JAGVUS010000023.1 GCA_019136175.1 Chloroflexota bacterium
CTTGAAAGCCTGGGGAAGGCTGCCTCCGTTCCACCCATTCCCACTTCTCATGGCTTGGGGCGGATGATTGCCTTCCTGAGCAAAGTTTATGACAGAAGGAAAGGGGTGCTGGGAGTGGACCTGGGTTCCTCCCACACCACGGTGGCTGCCGGAATCAGCGGTGAGTTATCCCTGAACACCTTCCCGATTGGAAGCGGGGCGGGCGCTCCGGAAATCCTGAAAGACGCCCCCGTCGAAGATGTTGTCCGCTGGCTGCCCGTGCATATCCCCGATGATGTTGTCCTGGATTACCTGCATCAAAAATCACTGTATCCAGCCATGGTTCCGGTTACAGCCGAAACCCTGGCGATTGAGCAGGCAATTGCCCGCCAGGCGCTTTTCACTGCCATGAACCGGATGTTGAAGATTCACCCGGACCTGGTGATGGGATTTGAACCGATCCTGGTCAGCGGGACCACCCTGACGCAGTATTCCACGCCGGGGCAAAGCCTGCTCGCCCTGCTGGATGGATTGCAGCCCATGGGTGTCACCACCCTGCTGCTGGACACCAACGGATTGCTTCCCGCACTGGGCGCCATTGCCCCCCAAATTGCCGAACTCCCCGTCCAGGTGTTGGAAAGCAGCGCATTTGTCAACCTGGGAACCGCCATCTGCGTCTCCAGTGATGCCCGCTTTGGCACTCCCCTGATGAACGTCAAGCTGGACTATGGCGGCAACCAGACCCAGTTGGAAATCCGCCAGGGGACCATCACCAGCCTGCCAGTCCGCCCGGGGCAAACAATGAATGTCCACATCAGCCCCCTGCGGCGGCTGTCGATTGATCCCACACACCGGGATCGTTCCCGCAGCTTTAAAATTGTTGGCGGTGTATGCGGTGCGGTGATTGACGCCCGCAGCCGCCCGCTCGGCTTGCCCAAGGATGCCGCCCGCCGCCGGGATCTGCTTAAAAAATGGGCGCTGGCTGTCAACGCCTGATTGGTATAAACCTTGCACCAGTAGAGATCAAATGACCGCACCCCTCACGCATATTCTCCCCCTAACCCTCATCCGCCGCACCCGGCTTCTGCCCGCCCCCGGGCGGGTTTCAGCCCGGGTGGGGCAAAAGGTCAATGCCACCGACGTGGTTGCGGAGACCCGCCTGGCAGGTGCCCACCAGATTATCAACGTCCGCCGGGCACTCTCCCTCAGCCAATCCGACCAGCCGGAGCGATTCCTTTCCTGCCGTGCAGGCGACCGGCTGCAAAAAGGCGACGTGATTGCAGAAGGCGGCGGCTTGTTCTCCCGCCTGGTGCGCGCACCGGAAAATTGCCGGGTGGTGTACATCTTTAACGGGCAGGTCCTGCTTGAAATGGAGAGCCAGTCGCATCAGCTGCTGGCGGGCATCAACGGTGTGGTCACGGAAATTATTCCCGACCAGGGCGTGGTGGTGGAAACCAGTGGGGCATTGATCCAGGGCGTGTGGGGAAACAATCATATTGACCAGGGTTTGTTGCTGGTGATGGTCAAGGAACCCCTGGAGGAAGTCAACCGGGGCACGCTGGACGTGAGCATGCGCGGCGCCGTAGTATTCGGCTCGCACGTCAGTTCTGCCGATGCCATCCTGGCAGCCGGAGAACTGCCCCTGCGCGGTTTGATCCTTGGCAGTATGAGTGCTGAAGCCCGCCTGGCTGCCGAAACCAGCCAGGTGCCGATTATGCTGCTGGAAGGTTTTGGTCAGCTTCCCATCAACAGTGCGGCATTCAAGCTGCTGAACACCAGCGAAAGACGGGACGCCTGCATCAATACCACCTGGGACCCGGTTATTGGTGTACGACCCGAGTTGGTAATTCCACTGCCTGCTGAAGGGCAGATGCACCACGACATTGTCGCCCTTGCCCCGGAACAACGAGTACGGGTGATCAGCGCCCCCCATGCCAGCCAGGTGGGGAAAGTGGTCAAGCTGTCTGCAGGGATCACCCAGTTGCAAAACGGCGTCCGCACCCCAACCGCAGATATTTTGCTGGAGGGCGGCAGCGAACCTGTTTCCATTCCCATTGCAAACCTGGATGTGCTAGAATAAGACCATCTGCAATCATTCAATCCATCATCGGAGGAGAAACCCCATGGCATTTCAAAATATTGACGATGAAGAATCCAACGGTCAGTTTGAAGAATTCCGCGAAGTGGAAATGACACCGGAGGAGACTCCCCAGGAGGAACCCGCTCCTGGCGGAAAAAGCCCCTTTGGGCTGATCCTGGGAATTGTAGGCGGTGTGATCCTGGTTGGCTTGCTGGCATTTGCCCTGTATTACTTCCTGCTGCGACCGCAAATGACCGCCCAACGGGAAGCAAAAGCCTTGCAGGTGAATGCAACCAACACTGCCATTGCGTTGAACGCCACCCAGACCGAGCTGGCTGTTATTCAACAGCAGACTCTCGCTGCACTGCCCACTGCAACCAAGGCACCCACCAATACCCCGGTGGTTGCCCCCACCAGCACCCTGCGCCCCAGCAGCACCCCGGTGCTCCTGCCAGTTGCCCAAACCCAGACGGTGGTGGCATTCCAGACCCAGGCAGCTGCCACCCTCACCGCGTCGGCGCCCGGCATTCCCACCAGCACGGCACTGCCCCAGGGCGGTTTTGCCGAGGATGTGGGCTTGCCCGGAATGCTGGCAATGGCTGCCCTGCTGATCGTGATCATTATCCTGGCACGACGGCTGCGCTTCTCATCCACCCCGCGGTAGACCGACCATCCATCCACCTGCACGCTGCAGGGGTTTTCCTCCAGGCTGTGTACCAGTCACAGGGGCGGGAATTCCCGCCCCTGTTTGATTCCATCTGGAAATACAACCGTGAAAATTGAACCAGTTCAGGAAACGCTGGCAGCCACCTGTTCGCCATAGCCAAGCAGGTCTTTCACCATCTGCTGGGTGCGACCTTCGGCATAGACACGCAGGACCGGCTCGGTGCCGGATGGACGGATCAACAGCCAGGAATCATCACCCATGATGTACTTAACTCCATCCATCACGCTGACCTGGGCAACCTTTTCCCCGCCAATTTCCGCCGGAGCTTCCCTGTACAGCCGCTCGGACATTTGATCCTTGGACACAGGGTGATTCAGGCGCAGGTCGGTGCGCTCGTAATAGGCTGGTCCCACATCATCCAGCAAGTCCTTAACCATCTCGTACAGGCTTTTTCGGGCAGCTGCCACCATTTCCACAATCATCAGTCCCATAATGACCCCGTCCCCTTCCGGGATATGCCCCTTGAAGGAGATGCCGCCGGATTCCTCACCGCCAATCAAGACATCCCCGCTTAACATGTGATCTGCAATATGGTTGAAGCCCACCGGGGTTTCAAACACCGGCAGCCCATAGCGCGCCGCCAACCGGTCCACCATGCGGGTGGTGGATACGGTTCGGACAACTGCGCCGCTCCAGCCGCGCTTTTCCACCAGGTAGCGGAGTGCAAGCGCCATGATCTTGTGGGGATCCACAAAATTTCCGCGCTCGTCCATGGCTCCAATGCGGTCAGCGTCCCCATCCGTGGCAAGCCCAAAATCGCCCAGCCCGGTTGAGATCGCGCCTGCCAGGGCGCCAAGATAGCGGGCAATCGGCTCGGGATGCACCCCACCAAAACCGGGGTTTAATTCGCCGCGGATTTCGGCAATTTCGCAGCCGGTTCCCTGCAATGCGCCACGAATCCAACCCCGCCCGGCACCAAACATCGAATCCACTACAATCCGCTGGGGATTGTCGGCGATCAAGTCAAAATCAATCAGGCTGCGAAGATGTTCGTAGTACGCCAGGGTGGGGTTGAAGCGCTGAATCAATCCCGCAGTACGCGCCAGGTCAAAATCCATCAGGTTGGGACCGCGCGCCTGGGCTTCATTGTCATTCAGATAGACTTCCACGCGGCGGCATTGCTCCGGGAGTGCAGAACCGCCATAGGCAGCCTTGAGCTTGACGCCGTTGTAGCGCGGAGCATTATGCGATGCAGTAATCATGATACCGGCAATGGCGTTCATATATTTGACTGCATGCGAAATTGCCGGGGTGGGAGCATCCGCCTGCGCCAAATACACGGTAAATCCATTGGCAGCCAGCACCCGTGCGACTTCCTTGGCGTACCGGTCGGAAAGGAAACGGGTATCAAACCCAACCACAACCCTGTGCGAATCGATGGATGAGGCAGACAGGTTGCCGTTCAACCACGCGCCCGAGCCAACAGCATCTGCAATTGCCTGGGCAACCATGCGTAAATTGGAAAAAGTGAACGTGTCCGAGATGACGGCGCGCCAGCCGTCGGTACCAAAATGAATGGGCATGTACGTCTCCTAGTTCGGGATTTTATTAACCAATTACCACCGCGGGGAGGGAGTTGCCGTGGCAAGCAGTGCTTGAACCATCCAGCCTTCCAGCCCGGTTTCCGTCCGCACTTTCACCCAGGTCAGATTATCAATCAGGAGCGGGTCCGAAATCACCTGCACCAGGCTGGTGTTTAACAGGCTGGTCAACAAGTCGCCATCAAAGCCGGGCTCCGAGCGGACATAGGCACCATTGGAATCCGGCGCCCAGACCCGGGCATAAATTGGGGTGGGCTGAGGGGTGATTGTTTGCGTTGCGGTGGCGGTCGGCACCAGGGTGGGCGTGGTCGTCAGGGTCGGGGTTGATGTGCGGGTCTTGGTCGGCTGGCTGCCTTCCACCGTGGGAAGCAGCGGGGATGGAAGCGTATCGGTGGGCAGCGGGGAGGAAAGGGGAATGGGAGCGGCTGGAGGAGGTGAAAGCGAAATGAAACCAAAAATTGCCAGCACCCCCAACACAGCCAGCAGCAGCCATCCCAGGGAAATGACCACACCGCCAGCAGTGCGCGGGCGGAAGCGCATCAACAGTAAAACCAGTACGGCAACAACCACCGCCACCACCAGGTGGACCAAAAACACCAGCATACCGTCTGCAAAGAGACCCGGCTGTCCACCCGTTAAACCAAATCCTGCCAATCCAACCGGCAGACTCAGTTCATACGCCAGGGCAACTGATGCCACCTGGGGGCGCTGCCGCGGGTTGCGCAGCATCAGAAATGTCATCAATGCCGAGCCAATCACCACCAGTGCCAGGTCCGGGATGGAAAGGACGGAATGATCCTGCACCTTCTCCAGGGGAGCCTGCAACCAGGCACTGGCGCCCAGCCCTGCCAGCAGCCCCCAACCGAAAAAGATTAATACATGAATCAGGAATGCCCCCAGCGCCAGACCCAGAAACCGCATGGATCCCAGCACGGATCCCAGCGCAATTCCCGGAACGGGGGAAAGGAACGGAGCCAGCAGCACCACCAGGATGTACAGCGCCGGCCAGCAGGCTGAAAATATAAAAATCCAGAGACGGGGTTGCCAGATGGGCTATCTCTGACAGATATTCCGTGCGTTCCTGCAATCCGGCATGCGCAAAATCCAGGCGTTTCTGCCTCCGGCGGCGGGCAGGCGGCAGGGATTCTTCTTCAGATGGAATGGGTTCGCTGGTTGGAAATGTCATGGGGGTTTCCGGTAAGTTTGGCTTGAAGCTATTATAATACACCCACTTCAATGCGTGAACCGGAGAACCGCCCTCCCAACGCGGGTTCCGGCTGAACAGGTGAATGGATGAAAAGATTACAACAAATCCTGCTGGTTGCGTTTGTCCTTCTTATGCTGGCTGCCTGCACCACCAGCCCAACCCCAATAACGGGGGATACGCCTGCGCCTGGCGGGACAGTGAGTCCCACGCTGCCGCCCGAAACACCAACGGCAACCAGCACACCCCTGCCGGGCAGGTTGATCCTGGTAACCAATGCATCCCCCCTGGAAGCAGAAATCCACACTGTCCTGGAGACATACACGGCAGACCAGGGATGGCAACTGGTTTCCCAGCCGGGTTTGGCAGCATCGGACCTGGGGGAGGATGTGAAAATCGTTCTCCTGCTGGAGCCGGATTCCGCCCAAGCTGCACTTGCAGAATCCAACCCTGGCATTCCGTTTGCAGCCATCACCAGCAGCAACCTGCCAGCCACTGCCAACCTGAGCGTTTTGCGCCTGCGTCCGGCAGACGAATTGTTTGTTGCCGGTTTTGTCACCACCATCATTGCACCCGATTGGCGTTCCGGCGCGCTCCTGCCCATCGATTCCCCGCTGGGTGAGGGAGCCGGGGATGCTTTTGTGAACGGCGGTCGGTATTTCTGCGGTCGCTGCGCCCCCGCATTTGCCCCGGTTGTCCTCTTCCCGGTCACCGCCCTGCTGCCTTCCAGCAGCACGGTGGCGGAATGGCAGGCGGCAGTGGATGCCCTGCAAACCAACCGGCTGGAAACCCTCCATCTCACCCCGGCGGTGGCAAGCCCCGACCTGCTTTCCTGGCTGGCTGGCAAGGACACCATCCTGGTCGGCAGCCAGACTCCACCCGCGGATCTTTCCTTGCGCTGGGCTGCCACGGTCCGTGCGGACCCTGCCGCCCTGCTTCCCGCCCTGCTTGTGGACTTATCCACCGGAAGTGCTGGAACAGAGCTTGCCGTTCCCATTACCCTGGCGGATGTGAACCCGGAGCTTTTCAGCCCGGGCAAGCAGGAGTGGACGCAAACCGTGATTCAGATGCTGGCGGATGGTGAAATCAACCCCCTGAGCGTTCCCGCCCAGTAATTTTCACACGGAATCGGATTTCCCCCGGAATTCCTCCGCCGTTGCCTCGCCTGGCTGGGTGATGCCCTCGCGCTTCAATGCCTTCCAGACCGTCATCGCCAGGATGCGGATGTCCAGCCAGAGCGACCAGTGGTCCACATACCAGACATCCAGCTGAAATTTTTCCTCCCACGTGATGGCATTCCTGCCATTTACCTGCGCCCAACCGGTAATGCCGGGTAGAACCTCATGCCGCCGCATCTGTTCGGGGGAATATCGCTCCAGGTAGGCAACCAGCAGGGGACGCGGACCTACCAGGCTCATTTCCCCGCGGATCACATTCCAGAATTCCGGCAGCTCATCCAGGCTGGTGGCACGCAGGAACCTGCCCAGCCGCGTCAGCCGCTGACCATCCGGCAGCGGTTTCCCGCTCTCATCAACCAGGTGGCGCATGGTGCGGAACTTGATGAGGGTGAAAATGGCTCCTTGCAGACCGGGACGGGGCTGGCGAAAGAATATGGGCTTTCCATCCACCAACCAGACCAGCAAGGCAATCATCCCCTGTACAGGCGAAAGCAGCAGGAATGCCGGGATGGTCAGCACCAGGTCGAAGAACCGCTTGGATGCCGGAACCCCGGCAGGAAGGAAAGCACCGCTCATCCATTCATTTTACCAAAAATGGGCTATAATTCGGATGGGCAAAGCGCACGGACCTGCCCTCCCCATTCCAGGAGGATTCCCATGCTGCTCAAGATCACAATCGAGTACTGTGCGGTTTGAAACTATACGGATCGGGCTGTCGGTCTGGCAGCCGAACTGCTTCACAAGTGCGAGGAGAAAATCGAGTCCATCACCCTGGTTCCCATGGATGACGGCAGGTTTGAAGTGACCGTAAATGGCATTTTGCTCTTCTCCAAGCTTAAAGAGGAACGTCACGCAGAACCGGGCGAAATTTGCAAATTAATCAAGCAATTCTTACAGGAAGGTAAATGATGAGTAAAAAAGGTCGAGTCTTTTCAGGAGCCCGCCCCACCGGTCGCCAGCACCTGGGCAATTACCTGGGCGCCATGCAGAACTACGTTGCCCTGCAGCAGGATTATGATTGCATCTACTGCATCGTGGACCTGCACGCCCTCACCACGTTGGAAACCACCCAGGAATTGACCCAAAACACCTATGAGATGGCACTGGACTGGCTGGCAGTGGGAATCCGCCCGGAAGAATCGATCATGTTTGTCCAGTCGCATGTCCCACAGGTGACGGAACTGCATACCATCCTCTCAATGGTCACCCCGTTGGGCAAGCTGACCGACCTGCCAACCTTCAAGGAAAAAGCCCGCCAGCAGCCCCAGAACATCAACTACGGGCTGGTGGGATACCCTGTATTGATGACCGCCGATATTGTCCTGTACAAAGCCGGGCTGGTTCCGGTGGGCGTGGACCAGGCGCCCCATCTTGAATTTGCAAGGGAAGTGGTTCGTTCATTTAACTACCGCTACCAGACAAATGTATTAATTGAGCCCGCCATGAAAGCCACCGAGGTTCCCAAGGTGATTGGAATTGACGGGGTGAACAAGATGAGCAAAAGCCTGGATAACCACATTGAGCTGGCATCCACCCCCGAGGAAACCCGCCAGCGCGTGATGATGATGGTGACCGATCCGCAGCGCCAGCGCCGATCCGATCCGGGGCGACCCGAGGTGTGTAACGTCTTCTCCCTGCACAAGGTGTTCTCCAGCCCGGAAGAAGTTGCCGAGATTGATCGGGACTGCCGCAATGCCGGAATCGGCTGCGTGGATTGCAAAAAGAAACTGGCTGCCAACCTGAACGCTCACCTGGAACCCTTCCGGACGAAACGCTCCGCTTTGAATGAGAACCCGGATGCCGTATGGGATATCCTGCATGAAGGTGCCCGGCGCGCCCGCACCATTGCCGAAGAAACCATGGTGGAAGTTCGTGCTGCAATTGGTCTGCCCAAATAAAACCGCATGAAAGCAGTGATTCAACGGGTAACCCGCGGCTCGGTGGAAATTGATGGACGCCGGGTGGCGGAAATTGGTCCGGGACTGGTCATCCTGTTGGGAATTGGACCGGGTGACACCCCCGGGGTTGCCGCAAAACTGGCGCGCAAGATTGCCATGATGCGCATTTTTGGCGATGAAAACGGGAAGATGAATCTTTCCGTGCTGGATGTGCAGGGAGCAGCAATTGTGGTCTCCCAGTTCACACTGTATGCCGATACACGCAAGGGACACCGTCCAGCATTCACAGACGCAGCACCGCCGGAAATTGCCAGCCCGCTCTGCGACCAGTTTGTGGCTGCCCTGCGGGAAGCCGGCATCCCCACCCAAACCGGTGAATTTGGTGCACACATGGTGGTGGATATCCAGAACGATGGTCCGGTGACCATCCTGCTGGAACTCTAGTTCAACCTTCCATCCAACCGCGCCACAAAACGGCATCCAGCTGAACGGCAGCCGCTCCTGCCGCCAATACGGCTTCGACATGTGCCTGTTGAAACAGCCCTGCCCCGGCAATCAACGGCAGATTGATGCGCCGCGCACTGCGGACTGCTGCCAACACCTGTGGGAACAATCCGGGACCCAACAACCGCCCGCTGACCAGCCTGCCATCTGGCACAGGCATGGAGCCACGCGGCGCGCCCAACGTCAGTCCGCTGACTCCGAGAGCCGCCAGCCTGTCCAACCAGGGTTCATCTGCCCGGTCAAAAGGGATCTGCACCACAACCGGCAATTCCCCCAAGGCAGCGGAGGCAAGTGCCAGGGCGTCCTCTCCGTTCGCCGTGGGGGCAATCCCCACCTCCAGAGCGGCAACACCCTCCAGCCCCTCCAGTGCCCGCACCATTTCCGCCAGTTCCGCCGGGGAATCGGCAAGCAGGTGTACCCAAACGGGCACATCCGCCCGAGCCCAACGAACGCCAGCCTGCCGCAGGACCGCGCGCAAGCCCGGGTTCGGCAAGCCAGTGTGGAGCAAACACCCACCCGGGTATGGAATGCAGGTCCGGTTTTCCGCCGGAGTGCGGGGCTTGCGGCTGATGGGATTGGTGACAAATGCCCCCATTGGATGGGGAAAGGGCAGCCTGGAATCCGGGACAAACCCCATTGATCCGGCTGCGTTCATCCAGGGAGAGGCAAGCTCCAGTCCGGGCGGCGGAAGAATCACAATGCCTCCAGTTCGTGCAGGTCAAAGACAGGACCATCCTGGCAGGCATGTTTCCATCCCCGGCGGGTGCGCACGCTGCACACCCCGCATTCCCCCATTCCTCCGCAGGGCATGGGAAGGTTCACCAATGCCTCCGCCGCCACGCCGGGAAAAGCCAGCCGGGATTTCCATTCCAGCACCTGCGGGAGGGTGCCATCCAGAGCCAGGTATTCCGCCCAACCGGAAACATCGGGCAGGGATTCCAGCGGCAGGACTTCCACGGCATCGGGCAGGCTGGCTGGAATTCTGCGGGTGAACAATGCCACTTCTGCGCCCTGCACCAGAGCCTGGTTCCAAAGCAGGCGCAGCCGCGCCGTTATTCCATCCAGCGCAGCCAGGGCAACACGGCGCACCACCGGCAGCCGGAATCCCCTGCCCAGGGGACCCCGCAGGTGGAGCAGCGTGCCTGCCGACCAGGCGGAAGGGAGCGGCGGAGCAAGATCCAGCCAGCCGTCCATATTTCCGGCTGGGAACACAACTGCCGCCAGCGCTTCGTCCGGTCTGCCACTGGCAGCCAGAAAATATTGCCCGGCTGTAATCTGCACAGGTACAGGAACATGAATCCGACCCGCGAGTAAACCACCCTCCAGGCGCAATTCCACCAGTTCAACATTTAATTCCATGGCATGTGCCCTGCTTCGTTCATGGGATGATTGTAGCGCGGTGAATGCGTGGGGGCAAGTATTTTCCGGCTACGAGGTGGAATCCCCGGAAACATGGTTGATCCTTTTTTTGCATTGGAAATAACAAGATTTTTACTTTATAATGATCATATTCTGTTTGGATTTCTCCCGGCACCAGGGATAAATAAATATACCTGGGATTAACTCCAACAGCCCCCATGGATTTCTCCAGTCGGGTATCCCGGGAGAAGGTGTATTTGTGCCTCAATGGTGATAATTATATATTGTGGATCAACATTATTTTATGAGCAAAGGGAAACAAATCACTGGACAAAACCCGGGATTGTTAATTACCCTAGCAAGGAGAAAATATGAAAGTCGGCGTTCTCGCTTATCGGTTTGAATATTACACCTATACCCGGATATTGGTTGGAATAGTCCCGGATGTTGAGTATATCAAGGTGCATGATTTATATACCTTCCTCACCTTGGCTGCCCGGCGGATCAACAGTGCAGCCCGGCGGCAGTTGATCAATCATTTTGATCTTAACAACCAGTTCAACGACTTTGACCTGAATAAAATTGATCTGCTGCACCTGTTCAATGGCATCAGTTATGGGAAAACCCCCTGGGTTGGGGGGTTTGAAACCATCCTGCCGCGCCTGCGTTCCATCCTGCCGGCTCAACATGGCAGACATCCCGGGTTTGAGGATGTGCCCAACCGTTTGGTGGTGAAACGCGCCTTTTCCGCCCTTGCAGGGGATGCCTGTAAATTCATTCACGCCATTTCGGAATGTTCTGCAGCCATGCAGCTCGATCTGCTGAATGCGTTTGCTGAATACGGGGATGCCATCTCCAAAAAAATGGTGGTCAAACACCCACCCCAGACCCGCCTGATGGAAACCTATCAGAAACCGGAATTGCCGGACGGAGGACTGAATTTTATCCTGGTGGGTGCTTCCTTCTTTCGCAAGGGCGGCATGGAAATTGTGGAAACCTTCCGGGACCTGCGGGAAATACATGGTTATCCAATCCACCTGACCCTGGTCAGCTCCCTGCGGGTGGATCCCTATGCCACGGCGGAAACCGAAGAGGATGTGACGATTGCCTCCCGTTTCATCCGGGAAAACCAGGGCTGGATTCATCATTATGACAGCCTGCCCAACCCGGAGGCATTGGAGAAAATGAAGGAGGCGCATGTGGGATTACTTCCCACCTATGCTGATTCGTACGGTTTCTCCTTGTTGGAAATGCAGGCTGCCGGCTGCCCGGTGATCAGCACCAATGTGCGCGCCCTGCCTGAAATCAACAATGAGGATGTCGGCTGGCTGATTGAGGTGCCCAAAAACCGCCTGGGTGAGGCAATTTACACCACCACCTCAGACCGCCAGACAATCAGTACTGCCATCCGCCAGGGATTGGAGCGCGCCGTGCACGAAATTTTCACCAACCCGTCGCTGGTTGCCGTGAAGGGGCAAAATGCCCTGGAGCGCATCAGCCGGGAGCACGATCCGGATCATTATGCCGCCTGGATGGCAGAAATTTACCGGGCAGCCATTCATCAACAGGCAGTGCGGCGGTAATTACAGGAATGAAATCCAAATGGATGGTAAATCAATATAAGATTCCAACCATTGAACGGAATGATTTTGAATCATTTATGATAAGATTCACCCATGTCTGATCATTCACCCTCCCCCTCTGGAAAACAAATCCGCCTGACCAGCCTGTCCAACTGTGCTGGTTGAGCATCCAAGCTCAATGCGGAAACGCTGGCGCACGTGCTGCGCCCCCTCACAGATGCTTTCGATCCTGCCGCATATCCAGACCTGCTGGTGGGCATGGACAACGCCGATGACGCGGCTGTTTGGCAGATTGATGCGAACCGCGCCCTGGTGGTGACAACCGACTTTTTTACACCGGTGGTCGATGATCCGTATGATTATGGCGCCATTGCCGCCGCCAACAGCATCTCGGACGTGTACGCCATGGGCGGCATCCCCGCACTGGCGCTCAATATTGCCGCCCTTCCTCCCAACCTGCCCGACACTATTTTGACGGAAATTTTTCGCGGCGGAGCAGAAAAAGCAAGGAACCCAAGTACGGGCTGGTGGTCATCGGTTTTGTTGATCCCCAGCACATCCTGACCAAGAGAGGCGCCCGACCGGGTGACCGGCTGGTGCTGACCAAGCCGCTCGGGTTTGGCGTGACAACCACGGCACTCAAGCGTGAACAGGCAGAGAAAGCCGATATCGCGGAAGTTGTACAGTGGATGAAACAGTTGAACGCTGGTGCCGGTCAACTGGCGCGCGAATTCCACCTGCGCGCCGGGACGGATATTACCGGCTACTCCCTGCTGGGGCACGGTTGGGAAGTGGCATCCGCCAGCGGGGTGGGATTCCGGTTGTTTTTTGACCAGATCCCCTTCATCTCCTGCGCCCGCAAATATGCTGAAGCCTGGTATTTTCCGGGTGGTGCCAGTGACAACGCCTTGTTCTTCAACCAGTACCTGGATTTCGATCCCCGGATTGACGAAGCCAGCCGCATGCTGCTGTTTGACCCGCAGACCTCCGGCGGGCTGCTGCTCTCTGTCCCGCCCCACCGGCTGGCTGAGCTGTTGGACCGCGCCCGCGGGCTCCACCAACCCGCCTGGGTGATTGGCGAGGTGGTGGAAGGTAACCGCATTGCAGTGGTCTGAACTGGCTGCCCCCTGGCAAACCTGCTGGCAGGAAGCCTGGGAAGCCTGCCGGGTGGGTTGTGTTCCCGTTGGCGCAGTCATCCTGGACGAAAACGGCAGGGAAATCAGCCGCGGGCGCAACCGGATTGGCGTGGATGCGCCACCCGGTCAAATTGGTCACAGCGACCTGGCGCACGCCGAAATGAATGCTCTCATCCAGGTGGACCGCACCCGGATCAATACCCACACCTGCATCCTCTACACCCTGCTGGAACCCTGCCCACTGTGCATGGGCGCCATTTACATGGTGGGCGTGCGGACGGTTGCCTACGCTGCCCGGGATGCCTTTGCCGGGAGCATCAACCTGCTGGGAGCAACCCCCTATTACTCGCGCAAAAAAATCCGCGTGATT
>JAGVUS010000451.1 GCA_019136175.1 Chloroflexota bacterium
GCATCCATCTTCCTGGCGCTGGTTTTCCTGGCAAACCTGGCAGGCACCGGCTTTGCCGGGAGCATCAACGAATTTTCCTGTGTGGGTGTTGTGGGAATTCCACAACATGAGTGCGAAGCCCTGGTGGCGCTCTACAACAACACCAACGGACCCGGCTGGACGAACCGCACCAACTGGCTGGTGACCAATACCCCCGGCGATTGGTATGGCGTGACAGTTGATGAGGGATATGTCACATTCCTAAATCTTTACGATAACCACCTGACCGGCAGCATCCCAGCAGAACTGGGGAATCTCTCCAATCTAATGTATATGGGGCTTTCCTACAACCAGCTGACTGGCAGTATTCCCCCCGAGTTGGGCGGCCTGCAAAACCTGCTGGAGTTAAGCCTCGGTCGCAACCAGCTCACGGGCAGCATCCCGCCGCAATTGGGCAGCCTCGCCAACTTGAGCTGGCTGACTCTTGGCAACAACCAGCTCAGCGGTAGCATTCCGCCCGAACTGGGAAATCTCACCAATTTAAACAGTTTGTTTCTTGAAGAAAACCAACTCACTGGCAGCATTCCACCGGAGCTGGGCAGCCTTCCCCTCTTGCAGTCGCTTGAATTGTGGGATAACCAGCTCAGTGGCTCCATTCCGCCCGAGTTGGGCAGCCTGGAAAACCTGGTTGCCCTGCACATGGAGATGAATCAATTGACGGGAACCCTGCCGCCCGAACTGGGAAATTTATCCAATTTGCAGCGCCTGGGTGTTGCCATCAACCAGCTTTCGGGCAGAATTCCGCCCGAACTGGGGAACCTTGCCCATTTGCAATTATTGGGTCTTCACGGTAACCAGCTGACCGGCAACATCCCGCCGGAGTTGGGAGACCTCACCAGTCTGCAGTATCTGTATCTTTCCCATAACCAGTTGGCAGGCAGCGTTCCTTTATCCTTCACCAATCTGGTCAATTTGGAACTATTCCACTTCGATGATACCAGCCTGTGCGAACCCCCGGACCCAGCTTTCCAGGCGTGGAAAGCGACCGTCTGGAGCTGGCAGGGAACGGCAACCTGCACATTCATCCATCTCTTCCTGCCAGCCATCGTGCGCTAAGCCGGGCTACCCGCCCGCCAGGCGGCGGTATTCGGCGGATTCGGCATATTTGCGCAGCATGTCCAGCCGTTTGGCAATTGTGGGGTGGGTGGCAAGCAGTTCCCCCAGGCTGCCCAGGGCGCCATCGTCCTGCGCCTGGATGGCTGCCAGCGCCCGGCGCAGTTCCTCGTCGGTGTTGATGTCGCCCACCACCAGCTGGACGAGCGCACTGGTTGCCTTGCGCAGGCTGCCGCAGGCAATCAGCCCCGCCCGGTCGCAGGAATATTCGCACGCCCGGTTCCACCAGCGGAAGGCAAACGTCAGCACCACTGCCGCGCCGATGGGCATGGGCACGCCTGCCATCCCGCCCACCAGGGTGTTCAGCCAGGTATGACCGAGGGCAATATGCCCCATCTCATGGGCACGCCTGCCATCCCGCCCACCAGGGTGTTCAGCCAGGTATGACCGAGGGCAATATGCCCCATCTCATGCCCGATGACAAAGCGCATCTCGTCAGCATCCATCACCTGCACCAGGGCGGAGTGCAGTACAATCACGTTGGGCTTGGACAGCCCAAAGGTGTAGGCGTTGACCGTCCGGCTGGGCACCACGTACAATGCCACCGGACCGGGCTGCAGCGTGCGGACGCAGTCCTCCGCCACGGCAGTCAGTCCCGGCGCGGTTTCGGGCGTCACCGGCTGGGCAACGCGCATCAGCTGGGCGTGGTGCTGCCGCCCGCCGGTGTATGCCAGCACCACCACCAGGATCACCAGCAGGGGCACCAGGCAGACCGTGGCAACACCCGAAAGCAGCAGTACACCGCCAATCAGCAGGATGGTAATGGCAAGCGTGATGGTCTCGTTGGGGTAGCGGTATTCCGTCATGGTTTCCATCCTTCGTTGAGTATCCGGCTCACCAGCCCGGGTCCTTCATAAATCAAGCCAGTGTAGAGCTGGACAAGGCAGGCGCCCAGGTCCAGCTTTTCGCGGGCATCGGCGGTGGACAACACCCCGCCGGAGGCAATCACCGGCAGCCTGCCCGCCAGCCGCGCCACCGTTTGGGCGAGGATGGCGTTGGTGATCGGGCGGAGCGGTGCGCCGCTCAACCCGCCGGTTTCCCCTGCCAGCCTGGAGCGGAGTTCCGCCCAGCGCTGCAAGGTGGTGTTGCCAATGATTACGCCGTCCATGCGGGCGGCGAGGATTGCCTCCAGGGCGTCGTCCAGTTCGGCGTTGGAGAGGTCCGGCGCCAGTTTAACCAGCACCGGCACGCGCCTGCCGCAGGTTGCAGCGGCATCGCGGCGCTGTGCCAGCGGCAGCAGGATTGCCTCCAGCGCCTGGCGGGTTTGCAGCGAGCGCAAGCCGGGCGTGTTGGGCGAGCTGACGTTGACGGCAAGGTAATCCACCAGCGGAGCGAGTTCTTGCCGATATTCATCCCCAGCACCAACCCCGGCGGGCGTTTACCCCGCAGCTGCCGTGCCAGGTAATCGGCACCCCGGTTGGGGAAGCCCATCCGGTTGATGACAGCTTCATCCTCCACCAGGCGGAAGATGCGCGGCGGCGGGTTGCCGGGCTGCGGGCGGGGCGTGACCGTGCCCAATTCAATATGTCCGAAACCCAGCTGTGCCAGCGGCAGCAGGATTGCCTCCAGCGCCTGGCGGGTTTGCAGCGAGCGCAAGCCGGGCGTGTTGGGCGAGCTGACGTTGACGGCAAGGTAATCCACCAGCGGAGCGA
>JAGVUS010000186.1 GCA_019136175.1 Chloroflexota bacterium
CAGGCTGGTGTCATCAATCACCAGCACTGCACCCTGCTGCATCACCAGCGAAGCCAGCGGATCCGGCATCACTGCCGCCTTCAGCTCGCCGGAAGCCAGCAGCGCGGTGCGATCGCTGATTTTCGGAACGGCAATCTTGGCGATCTCCCCCGGTGCCAATCCGGCGTTTTCCAGCACCCGATCCGCCATGTACTCACTCACCGTTCCCTGCGAAATGCCAATCGGCACATTTTTCAAATCCGCCACGGTGGTAATGCCGCTGTCCTTTGCTGCCAGGATGCGGAAAACCGGGTATTCGGCGGTTGCCACCCGCGCAAAGCGGACGATTTTAATCGTTGCCGCGTCGCGGTTGTAGTAGAGCGTGGTCACCAGTTCGTTTAACATCCCGTCCACCTGCCCGGATTGCATCAACTGGTCGCGCTCCGGGGCGGATCCCACCGGCACCAGCTCCACCTTCAGACCGGCATCCTCAAAATACCCCTGCTGCTGTGCCACATAGAGCGGCAGCGAATCCAATACGGGCAGGAGGGCAACCCGGATGGGCTGATCGGAAACGGCAGGCTGGGTGCAGCCCGCCAGGAGAAGGCTGGCAAGGAATCCAAGAAGGAAGAATTTTTTCATCGGTTCAGTCTCCTTTGCGGAGTGATTATACCGGATTTGAATCTTACAATGGATCGATTAATACAATCTGTCCATCCGCATCCCGGTATGCCGCCCGCCGGATGGGGTAGGTCCTGGGGAGCAGGGATCGGGCATACTCCAAGCCATCCTGCTGGGTGTTATATTCCACATGCGGGCGGTAAGCCCAAATCACCAGCGAAGTGCCGTCCTCGAACAGGATGTGAAACTGGGTTTCCGTGCCCAGCCCGCCGGTTGAATCGGAGGTTTCCTCCTTTTCCACCACGCCCTTGACGGTTTTTCCAATGATATCCGGGTAATAATAAATGGTCATTTTGCCTTCTTTCTATGGTTTTGATGCCAATCGGTTCCACGGATCACCATCTTCCACCTGGAACCGGAATTTGATGATGCCTTTGATTGATTATATCCCCGGATCAGTGGGCGAAAAACGCTGGAAGCTGTATAATTTTCTCTAGATTGCCATGATTTGTTTTGGGAGGAATGCTTCATGAACCAGTGGGAAATCTTAAAAGAGCTAGTTAAAAAATTGACTGCACCGATGGCGTTTGCTGCAATCATCATCATCCTGCTCGCAATCTATGGCAGCGACATTCCACCCGTCTACCAGGCATTAATTTATATCGTGGTCATTGCGGTTTTACTCTATATTGCAATCCCCATCGTTGGCAGCGCAATCCAGCAATTTCGCAGGCAATCCAAACCAGATGAATCGCCTGATGAAGAACCCAAGAAAGAAGATGAAGAAACACCAAAGCCGGACAATCCCAAGAAATCACAAACGCCAGCCATTAATCGATATCTTGAAAGCGTGATTCAAGACTGTTGCCGTTTCCGCAATGTCGGGCTGGACCCAACCGCTTCCGATCCTGCCAGGGGCGGATTACCGTTGGAGAAACTATACCGGTCGTTGGATACCACAACCATGGTTGAGGAAGGCAGCGGGAAACCCTCCACAACTGGCGATTCCTTCCCCCGAAATTCTCGCCCCCTGTCTGCACTGGAAGCCCTCCAAACCTGCCCGGACAACCACATGGTTTTGCTGGGCTTGCCCGGCACGGGAAAAACCACCTTTATCCGGTATCTGGCACTTTGCATGGCACAATCCCTGGTGCAAAACGGAACGCATTTTACAGAAGCACTGCCGGAATGGAAGCAACCGCCCCTGCTGCCCGTCATTGTTCCCCTTGCCCGCTTCGCAGATTATATCCCCGCGGGCGTAAAGAAAGGCAATGCAGACCTGGTGGCAGATTTTATTTTGCAATTTCTGAAAGATGACAATCGCACAACCGGGAGTGAAGATCAAATTTGGACCGAAATTCAAAACCGGGACTGCCTGTTCTTCTTCGATGGACTGGATGAAGTCACCAACATCAGCCTGCGTCCCATCATTGTTGATTCAATTGAGGCTTTTTCCAGGAGACACCACAATGCCCGCCCTGACAACCGCTTCCTGGTGACCTGCCGGTATTACTCCTATTACTATGATCCTGCCTGGCAGTTAACAGGGTGGACTACCCATGTCCTGGCGCTTTTCACGCCACCAAAAATCCACGAATTTATCAACGCCTGGTATGAAGAACATACCCGCCTGGAACCCGGTAAAAAGGCTGACTACGATCGCAAACGAGACAACCTCCATCGCCGGGTGGAGCCGGGCGATCGCCGGGGATTGGCAGAAATTGCCCCATTCCCCATCATCCTGACCATGATGGCAATCGTCAACACCCATTACGGGGATTTGCCAGAAAAAAAGGCGCAGGTCTACGAGCGCTGCATAGACCTGCTGCTGGTTCGCTGGGAACAGGAACGGGAAATTGCCCCCGGTCAAACCGGAAAACGGACACTCACGGACGCACTGGGTATGGATCGCGCCAAATTGGACCGTGCGATATGGCAAGTGGCTTACAAAACCCACGAAGGCTGGATTGAACAAAATCAAAGGAAACCAGACCAGGAAAAGGGGGAAACATTGTTGACCGAAGACCTGTTGAGCGCAGTCCTTTCGGTGCACTTTCAAGATCCAGCCAAGGTGAAAATTTTCCTTGACTATTGCCGAGAGTCAAACGGCTTGATCATGGAACAGGGCACCCAGCGGGTGGCAGGCGCGCCACCCGAGTCGGAGCCGCGCCGCATCTATGGCTTCCCGCACCGCTCCTTCCAGGAATATCTTGCTGGACGGTTCCTGGTTGGGGCAAATCTTGGACGACGGGTCAGAGAATTAATAGATAAATCGGACCTGTGGCGGGATGTGGTTTTATTATTGGGCGAGTATTTATGTTTTCAAGCGCCTGATGAAGAACGGGTGGTCAGTATGCTTCACGCCCTATCCCCCGACAGGTTGAATACCCCGGCTGATGCAGCCACCTGGCGGGCAGCCTGGCTGGCTGGAGAACTGTTAATCCTCCACCGCAGCGTTTTTGCGCCCTCCAAACAGGATGAAATCATCCTGCACAACCTGCGGCAACTCGTGGAACGGGAGGCGCTCTCGCTTCCAGAACGGGCGGCAGCAGCAGATGTCCTGGACGAGCTGGGCTGGTATCCTGAGGATTTGGATTCCTTTGTTCCCATTCCAGATTCAGCCAACCCGGCATTTTTTATCGGAAAATACCCCGTCACCAACCTGCAATATAAACGGTTTTTGGATTCCGGCGATTACCGGGAAAAGGATTTATGGGTGGATTTTCCGCACTTCGATCAAAACGAAGGAAACGCCCCTCCCAGCGGGTTGAAAGCGTGGGAGTGGCTTCAAGCAATATTAGCCAATCCGGAAGATGAATCGGTTCAAGATGGGAAACTCCTCCCCCGCTATTGGAAGGACCCGCGTTTTGGCATTGGACGCCCCACAGCGCCGGTGGTGGGAATATCCTGGTGGGAGGCAAATGCATACTGCCGCTGGCTGAAAAATCATTGGAATGATCCCGCCGTTCATAATCAACGGGCAGCCCCGTTTGCCATCCAACAGGTCCGCCTCCCGTTGGAGTCACAATGGGTCCAGGCTGCCGGGGGGATGAAGCCTGAGGATCGGTATCCCTGGGAAGAAGGGGGGATCAGAAACCGTGCTGACCTATCCGCCCGCGCCAACACGTTTGAATCAGGACTTAATAAAACAACCCTGGTTTGGATGTACCCGCGCGGCGAAAGCACTCTCGGGGTTCGGGACATGGCTGGCAACGTCTGGGAATGGCAGGCAAATTTTTATGGGAAAAACGTGGTATCTTTGGCTATTCGGGGCGGCTCGTGGGGCAACTACAATAACTACGCCCGTGTTGCCCTCCGCTACTACATCCGCCCGGATAGCTGGAACGACAACGTCGGTTTTCGGGTGTGTGTCCTCCCAGCCTGATCTTTTGTTTCCTGTTTCCTGAATCCTGCGTCCTGTTTTGTTTTCCCACCCCGCGAAGCGGGGCAAAAATTTTTATTATTTCAGAAAGGAGGATCCATGAAATCCTACAAACATCTCTATCCACAAATATGGTCTTTCGAAAACCTGTACCTGGCATACCGCAAGGCTCGGAAAGGAAAGCGCGCCAGGGAGGGCGCAGCATCGTTTGAGCGCATCCAGGAGGAACAGCTGCTTTCCCTCCAGGAGGAACTCATCGCAAAATCCTATTCCCCCGGCGCTTATCACAGTTTTTACATCCATGATCCCAAGAAGCGATTAATTTCGGCAGCTCCTTTTCGGGACCGGGTTATCCATCACGCCCTATGCCGGGTGATTGAACCCATCTGGGAATGCCGGTTTATCCACGATACCTATGCCAACCGGGTGGGTAAAGGCACCCACCGCGCATTGGACCGGACAACCCAGTTTGCGCGGCAATACCGGTATGTTCTGCAATGTGATATTCGCCAATTTTTTCCATCCATTGATCACAATATTCTCCTCACTGAGCTTGCCCACCGGATTCACGACCCGGAAGCCCTGTGGCTGTGCAGCCGAATTCTTTACAGCGGTGTGGATGTACTGGCGGAAGAATACCAGATGACCTGGTTTCCAGGAGATGACTTGCTTGCCGCCATCCGACCCCGCGGTCTGCCCATTGGCAACCTGACCAGCCAGTTTTGGGCAAATGTGTACCTGAATAATTTGGACCATTTTATCAAGCGCGAATTAAAGTGTCCCGCCTATCTGCGTTATGTGGATGATTTTTTGCTTTTTTCCGATGAAAAAAAGTGTTTGCATGATTGGCGGGATGCCATCATTGAAAAACTGGCTGAAATCCGGTTGAAAATCCACGAAGAATCCGCACAGGTTTTTCCTGTGAACACGGGAATTCCATTCCTCGGTTTTCGGATTTATCCGGATCACCGCCGGGTGAAAAGCCGAAAAGTAATTCATTTTCGAAGAAAGTTAAAAACAATGGTATCCGACTACTCCATGGGAAAGATCCCCATCTCCAGCCTGCATGCCAGTATTCAAGGCTGGATCAATCATGTCCGCTATGCAGACAGTTGGGGATTGAGGCGGTCCATCCTGGGCGGAGCCGTATTATGAATGAATCCCCCCTTTTTACAAGGACATATGACTTTCTGCTTTGGATGATTCCACATACCATCAAGTTTCCGCGGGTCCACCGGTTTGGATTGGGGGAAAGAATTCAACAACTGGCATTGAATTTTCAAGATACGCTGGTGGCAGCTGGAAAGTCCCATGGCTCGCGACGGATTGAATATCTTCAAAAAGCGGATATTCAATTGGAGCAAATGCGGGTCTGGTTGCGATTTTCGAGGGATAACAATCTGCTGACCATCAACCAGTATGAACATGGAGCCCGGCTTGTTACAGAGATTGGAAAACTGCTGGGAACCTGGTTAAAACAAAACACTTTTCCAGCATCCTGAGCAAAATTATGGGCATGGGTCCAACGGTTTTCGGGGCGGCTCGTGGAACAACAACAATAACAACGCCCGTGTTGCCAACCGCAACAACAACCACCCGAATAACAGGAACAACAACATCGGTTTTCGGGTGTGTGTCCTCACAGGATTTTTCGCGTCTGGTTGCCAGAAGTACAGCCTGCCATGAACCAGGCGTCGCGGCATTCCTGGCAGACCTTATGCCCGGTTCTTTTACCAATATTCATCATCCATTGGAGAAAGAGCCAGATATCCAAAATGTCCATTGGTTCCAGTAATCATCCTTCGAAGACCGTCCCAATGGGCAATAAAAACGCAGGCGGTGATAAACCACCTGCATTAATCCTTCTATACTATCCCAAATACTTCAACGCTGCCGCGGTGTAAATTTCCACCGCCTGGTGCAATTGCGCCACCTCGTTAAAAAATAAGATGGATTACTCTTTATGCCCCTTTTTCCCCTCCTCCAGCATCGCCATGGCTTTCTGGATCCTGCGCTGGCGTGTTTCCGGCTTTTTTGCCTCTTCCACCCATTCCACATACTCCCGCTGATGGCTGTAAGACAGACGGTTAAAACATGCCATCGCGTTGGGATGTTCCATCAAAGCTGCCTGGAAATCCGCAGGAGGGGTCACCACGCGTGGCTCATCATCCTCCTGCAGGATGACTTCCACAATATCTCCAATCCCCTTGCCAATTTTTTCCCGGATTTCCCGTCGAATCCCCAACAGGTGACAATCACTCCCCATTCTGACAAGCGACCCGCGGTAGACCTGTCCATCAATCCAGGCTTTGACCTTCACGCGCTTTTTTCCAAATTCTGCTTCCACATCCAGCGGGATGGTTACATAAGCTCCGCCTTCACCGGAATCTTCAATCGGGGTATGAAAGCAATATTGTTTTCCCATCCATTCATTTTATACCAGATCATAACCCTTAGAATAATTGGAGAGAATTTTTTCCCATTTCCCGTATTCCATGATACAAATATTTATCATTTTCCGGATGGAGAAACAACATGACCAACTTATTTGATCCGCTGACTATTCGAAGCATCACCATCCGCAATCGCATTGGGGTCTCTCCCATGTGTCAATATTGTTATGAGGATGGATTTTCCAATGATTGGCAGCTGGTTCATCTTGGCGCGCGGGCAGCCGGTGGTGCCGGCTTGATCATTGCAGAAGCCACTGCTGTGGAAGCCCGTGGACGCATCACGCCCCATGATGCAGGGATCTGGAAGGATGACCATATCCCTCCGCTGCAAAGAGTCACAAGATTTATCAAGGAACAGGGAGCTGTTCCGGGAATCCAGATTGCTCATGCCGGGCGAAAAGCCAACACGCATCGTCCCTGGGATGGCGGCAGCCCCATCTCGATGGATGATCCCCAATTCTGGCAGGTGGTGGGAGCCAGTCCAATCGCATTTGCAGATGGCTACCAGACCCCACAGGAGTTAACCACGGAAGAGATTCATGCAATAGCAATTGCTTTCCGGCACGGTGCCGAACGTGCTTTGCAGGCAGGATTTGAGTTCCTGGAGATTCACGCGGCTCACGGATACCTGTTGCACAGCTTCCTTTCCCCCCTTTCCAATCACCGTTCAGACCAATATGGTGGCAGCTTTGCCAATCGGATCCGTTTATTACTGGAAGTGATTGGAGAAGTCCGAAAAGTCTGGCAGGGTCACCTGCCGCTGGCAGTCCGTATCTCTGCCACGGATTGGGTGGAAAATGGATGGACAATCACGGAATCAGTGGAACTGGCTCGCCTGTTCATCCCGGCTGGTGTGGACGTGGTGGATTGTTCCTCGGGCGGTAATCT
>JAGVUS010000260.1 GCA_019136175.1 Chloroflexota bacterium
GGGAGGTGAAGCACATGAAGCAATTCAAACCGGCGTGGACAATCCACAAAATCCTGCAGGTTGTTTTGACTGAAATGAAAACCGGGTTTTAACCTCATTGATTCTCCGCATTCCATAAAGATCGCAGGGCAGTCAATGCCAGTGCCTCCCGTGCTTCCTGGCGGGGGGATTTCCCTGTATTCCAGGTTATCACCAGTTCCTTGCGGGCGCGGGTGATTCCAACAAATAGGAGGCGCAGCCTTTCGGATGAGTATTCAAATCGGGCGTCCATGGTGGCTTGTCCTTCTTCCATGAAAAGCCCGGAAATATCCCTTGTCAGCAGTGCTTTGGTGAGAGCTACGGATTCTGCCTGAAGGTTAAGCCTGTTCCGGATAAACCATTTCTCTCCAATATACTCGTCATAGGGTTGGGCTGCCGGGAAGTCATAATTGGAGACTGATGTCAGGTGGACGCGATCCCATTCCAACCCCTTGGCTTTGTGAATCGTTGTGACAATCACCTGCCCGCGGTAATCATCCGGGTTAAAGCCGGTATCTGCTGCTGAAAAACCGGATATACCGGCTTTATCCCTGGCAATATTACTTAATTCAAGTGCAAATTCCGGGAGCCGCCAGGTTGGGTTGTTCCGGGCTTTATGCTCCAGTAAAATTGCAATGGAGTGTGCCAGTGCCAGGTCGATTGGTGAAGTAAACAGGTCCACAGATATGGTCAAAATCAGTTGATCAACTGGCAGGAGGATGGCAGTTGTCCATTTTTGTAAATTTGGGCGGAGATCCTGCAGGTAATCGATGATCTGATGGTCGGTGCTTTCACCTGCCTGCTGGATGAGCCAATCCTCACCTGGAAGTGGAAAAAGAAAATCCTCCACCTCCGCGCACTTTATTATCAGGTCAGCAGCTAATTTCTGCACATCCTCCCAATAAGATTTTTCTGCGGGTTTGTTTGTCTCTGGCAGTGGGAGATTGGCGATTAATTTGGATAATTTTTTCGGATTGCTTGGTTCTGCAAGGTATTGGAGGATCTCAGTTAAAAGGTGGGCGACTCTGCGGGTCGGTTGTGAATTCTTCAGGACTTCAAAATAAGGGATTTCTGCCTGCTTGAGGGCATCCACATATTTTTCCCCCCGGTCATTGGTTGGCACAAGGATCGCTACTGTTTCTTCCGAGTGACTGGGCAGCCACCTCCGCAGGGACGATATGACCGCCCGGATTTCGCCATCAGGTGTGTATTTGGTGGATATCAACCCGATGGTTTCCGGCTGATCGGGTGGATTGGGCTGGGGGTCACCCGGCGGGGTGGGCAGGATGTAGGGTTCGGTCAGTGATTTCTGTAATTCCGGTTCGGGATGTTCCGAAGTTGTCCACTGGATTAATAAATTAGCCAGATGGATAATGCTTTGCGTGGAGCGACCAGAATTGGGAAGGTCCCTGGAAATCACACCGGGTTCCTTGCGAAAATCAATCAAATATTTGGGATTGGCGGTTGTGAATGTTTCATAGATCGCCTGGTTGGGATCTCCAACCCGTACCCAGTTGCCATTCTCACCGACAAGTGTGCGAAGAATTTCTTCCTGGAGGTGGCTGGAATCCTGGGCTTCGTCTTCCAGTACGTAATTCCAACGATGGCGGAGCCTTGCGAGATAATCGTGATCCAGGGTAAGCACCTGGAGAGCCAGGCGGATCAGGTCGTCAAAATCCACCGCTCCCCGAAAATTCAAGGCGCGCTGGTAATTGATATAAACCTCCATGCCAAAATTCAATAATGGCAGGTCCACATTTGTTGAATCCATCTGCTCCCGCACATTTGCCGGGGTCATCTGCAAATCCTTGGCAGTTCGGATGATGCTGTTGGCAACTGAGACAAGCAGTTGTTTCCAGAAGGGTGATGATGCAGCGACTGGTGTTTCTCCATTGGAGGCATCTGTATAAAATTCCACAAACTCGGGGTGCGTATGGAGGTATGCGGAAACGATCGCATCCAGGATCAACTCCCGGTCACGTTCATCAACAATCCCAAAGCGGTTGGAGAGCCCGGCAAGGTCCGTCCGCCCACTGACGATATCCCGGGATAAACCATGCAGGGTGCGCACCCGGTAATTTACGTGGGGAAGAAGGTGAAATTCATTCTGAATGAAGTCATCCACACGGCGGGAAAAGTTATTCACCGCCGAATTGACAAGGGTGACAATCAATACTTCCTGGTCGGAATTTACCCGTCCGTCTGCGATGATTTTTGCTGCCAGGTAGGAAAGCGTATGTGTTTTCCCGCTGCCCGGAACGGCGGAAATACCCATTTTCCCACCGGTGTACTGGAGGATTTCCGCCTGCATGGGCCTAGGCTTAAACATCTGAAATCTCCTCCGAATCCTGCATGGATCTTAATAAAGAAGATATGGCGAGAATCAGATCGCCGCGTTGTTCATTGCCCTGTTCGTCCACGCCCACTGCACAGGCATAAATGCGCTGGCTGCAGCGGCGGATCAGTCCGGAAATCAACCGATCCAACGACTGTTGGCTGTAATCACGTTCGTGTTGGTCGGTCCACTTTTGATTATTGGACCAACTTCGGCTGAGGACAACCGGATGGGTCAACGGCTGAAACAGCCGCTCGGACCAGCCGCGGCTGCCAATATCCAGCCAAAATTGAATGCGGACTGGACGATTGGACATCAAATAGGTGTGAGCCGGAGCAATCAGAACAGAGTCGGCATCCAGATCTTCCCAGGCAGGAATGGATTGGGCTGCGAGGATGCCGGATTGAATCATGCGGATATACTCTGTTTCAAAGTCACCTGGACCGGGAAAGTCTTTGATATTTACAGCCCTGCGGAATTTTTGGATGGATTCAACCAGGCGGGCTGTAACTGCTGCAGCATTAAAGTCACGGTGGAAACGGAAACCTTCGCGTGAGAGTATTTCTCCAAACAATCGTGAAATAAAGACATCCAGCGTGTCAGGTGCACGCTCCCGGTACTCCATGATCCAGGATCGCAGTTCTTCGATCCGGTTTCCAAGGGAAAAGGTAATTCGTTGTTGTTTATCGATGTTGACCTGGTCAAAACTGGAAAAATCCTGGCTGGCAGCTCCCCGCATTAATATCCGGACTGCCAGGTCGGCGCGGACGGGATCCAATCCATCCACTGCCATCAGGAAGGCGGTTGCCAGGTCTGGGCGGTTAACCTGCAGCCCCCAATTGGGGTGGGCAAGAATTGCCAGCGTAAAGATGCATTGAACTGCGGGTTCGTCCCGCAAACTGCGCGAGGGGCGTAATGTGTGATTGGGAATGTTAAACTCATCCAGAGATGAGCTTACTGTGAAGTGTAATGAATCACTGAGAAATGGCGAGAGGATGACAATGCTGCCGGGCGGGACGTTTTCTTCGCTTACCAGCCGTTGCACCTCGACGCAAACCCCATTAACCAATTCCGGGTAAAAAGGAGCGTGGGATTCCACCAGCCAGTGGCGTAAATTGGCAGGAGGATGGGTGTCTTCCCTGAAAATGGCTGCACTCAGGCTGCGCTGCACTCGCAGTAATCCGGAAGGCACAAGCTGGCTCCCGGTAATTGGAATCACCTCATTGCACTCATCTCTCAGGGAAAAGCCAGAGACCGGGTCGGCACCCAGGAACTGGCGGAAACCACCATCCAGATCGGCGATCAGCAAGGCGGATTCAAAATGGGGCAGCCATTCCCTGACCAGGTCATGTGCCATGGGAATGTCTTCTTCAATATTGTCATAGATCAGGTGACGGTAGGTCTTGTGAAGATATTCTCTGAAGATAAATGAATGCCAGAGATGGTTTGTAAGAATTTCCAGTTGAAGTGAAAAGTCCAGCAGCTGGTTTTGAAGGCACATCTCACGGAACCTGGACGCACACTCCTGGACATGTTGAAACACGTGTTTCTGGCTAACATCTGTTGTTAGAGCAGCATCCAATCTTTCTCCAATTTGGAGGTGGGAGAAACCAACCCCAGCTGCCTTGTTTAAATTATCCAGAATCTGGCTGATGAGACGATTGCGGTCCACATGGATGTTTTCAAAATATCCCTGGTCCAACAGGGGATTGACAATCCGTGCCATGTAGTATTGGGCGGTTTCCAGCGTAAGAAAAATCGGCGGCTTTTCAGGGTGGGAAAAGCCAGCGCTGGCAGCAATCATTGGCCAGAATAGATGCGTCATCCTTTGAGCAAGCCCGCCCATGGTGAGGATATTGGCTTGCCCGCCCGGCGGCAGGTTGGGGTCGGAGAGGACGTTCCCATATGGTATCCCCAGGGTTCTTTGTGGGACGAGAATGAGAATTTCGTTGGCAGGCACACCGGATTCCAATAGCCAGTGCAGGCGGTCTGTGCCAATGGTGGTTTTGCCACTCCCTGCAATCCCTTCAAGGAACCTGCTGGTGTTGAGTGGAAACCTTGCGATTTGTTCCTGTTCTTTTCTGTCCATCATGTTCAGGTTTTACGTGGCTGGGTCTGTTCATCCATGGAAAAGAGGGATAATGATTTGTTGTAAGGATTTGAATAGAAAACCCGGCGTCCAGTATCAATACGGAAGCCCTGCCATGGAGTACAGGACAGCCCTTGCCAGCAGGGTGTCTTCCAGCGCATGGTGGGCATTGGGGATGGGGATTTTAAAGTATTTCCCCGCCTGTTCCAACCTGTAGCGCCGTAATGCTTTGCGGTTCGGATCCCATTCACCGATAAATTGGGAGAATAAATCCATGATATCCAACGTGTCAAAGTTCTCCCGCCACGGAAGGCGATACTGTTCCAGCGATTGCTGCATCATCCGCATGTCAAACTCGGCGTTATACATGGCTAGCAGCCGCCCGGCAACCAGTGGTCGGATTTGTTGCCAGGCAATTGGCCATGGGCGGGCTTTTTCCACCATGTCGGATGTAATTCCATGGATTGCGGTGGATTCCGGGGGAATGGGTTTTTGTGGTCGGATAAAAGATTCAAACAATACCGATCCATCCCAATCCACAATCACAATCTCTAAAATTTCATCCGTTCGGGTGATTCCGGTGGTTTCCGTGTCAATATAAACCGGTTTTTCCGCCAGTTTTTGACGGACAAGTTGCATCACTTGTTGTTTGTTGGCGAGTTGATTGGCTGGCATATTATTCCCAGGTGGCAATTTCATCCACATAAATTGTGAAGTCGGGGGTTTGGTTGGCAATGATAAAAAAGCCAATATGCCCCATGTTTGTCAGGGAGCCATCCGAAATTTCCTTAATCAAGACCCCATTGACATATAATTTCCACTGGTTACCTGTTATCCAGGCGCCCAGTCGGTTGGTCTGGTTGGACCCAGCCAGGATGGCGCTGCTGGTTGTCCATTCCTGCAGGGCGTCCAGCCCTGAATCCTTCCAAACCGATAGGTTGTATTGTCCATCGCATGTTAATTGCAGGTAGTAGCCACGCCCGCTTTCATAATCCGGGGCTCGCAGGACAATCCCGTAGATATCATTTCCGGAGCAATTGCCTGTCTTGAAAGTTGCCTCCACATATCCATTTTGTAACTGCGCGCCCCCCAATCTCCAGGACAGCCAACCTGCAGCACGCTCCGCTTCCAGTTTCATAAAACCGTCCTCAATTTCAATTTCGATATAATCATCCTTGTAACCATCGGAACCCAGTCCCCAGTTATTTCCGTTATTCATGGAATCCTGCCAGGTCGGATCTCCCAGAATTTGGCGGGGATCCGTGGCAACAGGTGTTGGTGTGGAAGGGGGAATACCTGATTCAGTCGGTGTAACCACGATCACTGTGTTGGTTGGTTCAATGGGGGCTGTTGTTGGCACTGTGGTTGATGTTGGTTGAGCAGTCAGCACCTGTGATACCTGAGTCCCAACGAGATTCACCGTGGGGGTTGGATTGGATTGAGGAAGATTGCACCCACTGAGGAGTAGCATCAGGAAAATCAGTATAAAAAACGAATATCGTTTCATTCCATAACCTCACTTTGATTGTCTAATTATACGCAAAAAGAGTGCTGCCTGATGGTGTGATCCTGGCTCATTGGCGGAAAAGTATTTGAAATTGGAAAACAGGTATAATTTAGCGGGATCATGAGATGAAGACGCAGGTCATCCAGCTGGAAAGGTATGATGATGTGATTTCCACCCGAGACAAGCTGGGTTGGAGCAAAGCCCCGCGGGTTGTGCTGGTTTTTCCCACTCGCGGAAGGATTCTGCAGCGAAAACTGGATCTCATTCTGCTGATCCGGTACGCCAGGTTGCAGGCGATGCAGATTGCACTGGTGACCATGGATCCTGTGGTTCGCGATCACGCCACGGAAGTGGGGCTGCCCTTTTTTACCTCTATCCGGCAAGCGCAGCGAAAAGCCTGGAGACGACCAAAAATTCGCCTGGTTGCCAGGCAGTTGAACCAGCGACCTGATTTGAAAGACCTGCGAACCAGGGTGGGTGATTCAACCAAACAATACCAGATTCGAAGGGATGTTCGGATTTTCCTGTTCTCTCTCGCAATCCTGGGAGTATTATCGGTTATCCTGTTGTTTGTTCCTTCAGCAGATGTAACTATTTATCCAGAACGGGAAACTCAAACCCTCAACATGGAAATCCAGGCAAATCCAGCGTTGGCTTCTCCCAACCTGGCAGGTGGTGTGCCTGCAAGAGTCGTCAATGTGATTGTCGAATCCCAGATGGAAGGGGTTCCAACGGGACGAGTTATGGTGCCCCAGGAGAAAGCAGGCGGAATGGTGGAGTTTGTCAATCTGACGGATGCCACCCTCCAAATTCCACAGGGCACAATTGTTTCCACCCTGGATGAATCTCCAATTCGTTTTGAAACCACCGGTATCGCTACTATTCCGGCGGGTGTGGGGGAAACGGCGTCGATACGTGTTACGGCAATCCAGGGTGGGAGCCATGGGAATATTGAAGCAGAGGAAATCCGCACCATTGAGGGGATGGCTGGATTATCTGCCACGGTATCCAATCCAATGGCGTTCCATGGCGGCACCGATCGCAGTTCCCTGGCACCAATGGAAGCCGATTATCGAGAGGTACGGGAACAACTTTTTACCACTCTCGAAACTCTGGCAAAAGAAAAATTCAGCAAGGAACTGGGCCCGGGAGATCAGATGATTCCCGAATCGATCCAGGTTTCAGAGATTTTGACTGAAACCATGACTCCCCCACCTGGTAGTGCTGCTGATCGGTTTGTCCTTTTTATCAGGGTCAATTATCAGGGGATGATGATTGCCGCCAGCGACCTGGAGCAGACAGCCAGCCTGGCGCTAAATGCCTTGTTACCCGCTGATAAGGTTCCGGTTACAGGGGAAATCACCAT
>JAGVUS010000189.1 GCA_019136175.1 Chloroflexota bacterium
TGGAGTCGCGGTAGGTCTTGATGGCTTCCACCAATGCCGGGATGCCGGGAATGAGGATCATGGCGATGATGATGAGCGAGAAATGTTCCTGCACAAACGGCAGATTGCCGAAAAAGTAGCCAATCATCAAAAAGGCACCCGTCCAGACAACCCCGCCAACAATATTATACGTGATAAAGTAACCATAGCGCATCTGCCCGACCCCGGCGACAAAAGGGGCAAAGGTTCGGATGATGGGGATGAAGCGCGCCAGGAAGATGGTGATTCCCCCATGCTTGTCATAAAACCGTTTGGTGCGTTCCAGGTATTCCTTCTTGATCAACCGGGTTTCCGTATGAAACACCTTTGGACCAATAAAATGACCGATCCAGTAGTTGGCAGTATCGCCAAGGAATGCAGCCAGCGCCAGCAATCCCCATAACAGCAGGACATTAAAATGCCCGCGGGCGGCAAATGCCCCGGCAGCAAAGAGAAGCGAATCTCCGGGCAGGAAAGGAGTGACCACCAGCCCTGTTTCGATGAAAATGACCACCCACAGGATTGCATACGTCCAGCCGCCTACCGCCTGAAGGATGAGATCCAGGTATTTTTCCATGTGAAGAATAAAGTCAATTATTTGTGCAAAAAAGTCCATTAATCATTCTTCCTTTGTCATTTCCAATGCCCCTGATGATACCACCAGCGGGGTATCATCAGCCAGGCGCAACCTGCGATTCATCCACCATAAAATACCCAGGTTCAGGACAGCCAGCCCGCCCAATACAAACGGTCCAAATCGTCCAAGCTGGGTGAAGGGAGCAATGTCCACCAGGGAGGAAACTCCCTGCAAGATGCTGAAGACATTCCACACACCATGGAGGGCAACCGCAGCTGCCAGAGCTGCCAGCAGCTTTCCAGGGCGCTTTTGGGAAGCAGCCCAGCCCATCCCCCAGCCAACCAGACCCGATGTAACCACATGCAGGAGGCTGGTGCCAATCCGTCCAAATGCCAGGGCAAGCCAGGTGGGATCGGTAATGGCACTCATTGCATTCAGGCTTTCCAGCATGGCAAAGGCTGCCCCACAGACCATGCCCGCCAGGAATCCATTGCGGGGGGTCAGGTGTTTATTCCAGAACACCAGGATTGCCAGGGGTTTAAGCAGTTCCTCCAGCAGCGGAGTGATGAAGCCCAATATCACCAGGACGCCGGGAATCACTCCCGGCTGGTGGAGCAGGTTGACCAGCTCCGTCTGGATTTCCATTGGGTCTGTCAGCTGCTGAAACTGGGTGCTGAAGTTCCAGAACTGGTTCAGCAAATCGGGCTGGGAGGCAATCCAGAGACCCCATCCAACCAGCAATGCCAGCAGCAAGACCAACTCTGCAATCAGCGTCAGGGGCATGGTAATTGCCAGGCTGAAACTGCCCAGTTTCCAGGCGCGGTCGGCAGAAACAGGCAACCCGCGCGCCCCGGCACTGAGGAACCAGGCAAGCGGCAGCAGAATCAATACAAGTAAAAGGGGCGGCATGATCAGCCAGCTGATGCCGCTGCGGGAAGCCAGCGCAGCCAGCCCAAACCAGAGCGGCAGGGTGATCATGGCAATGGTAACCACCAGGTGCGTTTTGTTGGAATGGACAACGGTGCCTGGTGCAGCCCTGCCCAACAGACGGCGCAGTGCCAGGTAACCTGCCGGAAGGCAAAGCAATCCCACCAGCCCGGCAGCCCATGCCAGGTTAAGAATCATTCCGGCATTTGCTTCCTCGGTGGGCATGGTAAGGGAAAAAAATCCCAAAAACACCAGCAGCGCGGCGGCGGAAAGCCCCATCATTCCGCCGACCGCGCTGAGAATCAACCAGCCCAGCGTACGCCAGTCAAAGGTTGAGCGAGCCTGCATTACTTCTCAGTAATTGTGACGCTCAGGATCCTGTCCGGTTCCGGTAGTTCCGTTTGAGCAGAGGGATCCCGCTGGGTGATGGATCTCACCACATCCATGCCGGAAACCACCCGGGCAAAGATGGTATAGCGTCCATCCAGGTTGGGTTGGGCGGCAAGGGTGATGAAGAACTGGCTGCCATTGGTGTTGGCACCAGAATTCGCCATGCCAACCACGCCTTCCTTGTCATACAGCAGGTTGGGATCAATCTCATCCTTAATGTGATACCCGGGTCCGCCAATGCCCGTACCGGTGGGATCACCCGTCTGGGCGACAAAGTCTGCAATGACACGGTGGAAGGGAACATTTTCAAACCATCCATCCTTTGCCAGGAAGATGAAGCTGTTCACCGTGAGGGGCGCAGACTTGGGATAAAGCTCCATCACAAATTCGCCCTTGGTTGTTTTGACGGTGGCGGTGTAGGTCTTGTTTACATCAATGGTCATTGCCGGGCATTGCGAGTACGCTTTTTCCTGTTCCAGAACATAGTTCTGGAAGATGGCGTCAAGCGTCTGGTAATACGGGGCAATTCCATCATCCGGGGCAATTCCATCATCCGGCGTGAAATAAAGATCCCCATCCATGAAGATGTAAATCGAGGGAGTGCCGCTTAAACCAATTTGAGTTGCGCTGTTGTAGGATAACTCCACTGCATCAACGATTTTCTGGCTGGTGAGATCTTTCATAAACTGATCCACATCCAACCCATCCACTTTGCCAGCATTTTCCTTTAACCAATTGGGGAAATCTGTTGCTGCCAGAGCAGTCCAGACTGACCAATTGGTGGAATCCATCAATACATCATGCATTTCCCAGAATTTTCCCTGCAGGGCAGCAGCTTCAGCTGCCTGGGAGGCAAGCGATGCCTTGTCATGAATGCTCTTCAGGGGAAGATGACGAAAAACAAACTGGACCGAGTCCGCATTATCTGATTGGAACTGCGCCATCACGGGCGCAACCTGGGAACAGTACGGTCATTGGAAGTCTGAATACTCAATGATCACCATCCGGGCATTATCCGGACCGATCTTGTGATCATCGGCGCTCACTTTGGGAACGCTTACCGTAAGCGGATCGCGCGGCTCGGGGAACAGGCTGAACACCGTGCAGTCTTCTGCAACTGCAGTAGGCGCCGCCACCGTGGTTGCCGTGGGAACGGCAGTCGGCTCGGGGGTACTGGTGGGCTTAACTGTGACGCAGCCCGCCAGGACCAGCGAGAATGCAACAAGAACAACCAGGGCGGTTCTTCGCATTTGGAATATCCTTTCTGCTATAAGATACGATTTGCGGCAGGCGGCTGCAATCGACTCAGAACCACCTGCCGGATTTCTGATTGTACCATGTCCGGTGACTGGTGTGCATCCACAATATGCCAGCGCCCGGGTTGCTGATGCGCCATTTCCAGGTACCCCTGGCGGACGCGTTCGTGAAATGCCAATGCAAATGCATCCAGCCGGTTCCATTCACCCCCCCCCTTCTTCCGGCGGCGCAGCCCTTCTTCCGGCGAGACATCCAGCAGAATGGTGAGATCCGGTTGAAGCCCTCCGGTGGCAAATGCCAGCAGGCTGCGCAGGGTGTCCAGGTCCACACCGTGCCCGTACCCCTGGTAAGCCAGGGTGGAATCGGCATACCGATCGCAGAGGACAATGGTGCCCTCCAACAGGGCGGGGCGAATCCGTTCCTCCACAAGCTGGGCACGGGATGCCAGGAAGAGCAGGATTTCGGTACGGGGATGCATGGCGCTGTTTTCGGGGCGGTTCAGAAGCACATTCCGCACCTGGTCGCTGATGACCGTCCCGCCCGGTTCCCGCGTGGGCAGAACGGAATACCCCTGCTGACGTAAAAATTCAACCAGGGGAGCCACCTGGGTGGATTTACCGCTGCCATCCGGTCCTTCCAGAGTGATGAACATGGCTGTTACTCCCGGAAAATCCGCACCCGGCGGTGCGGTTCCTTGCCATAAGAATGGGAAACCAGCTGCGCCTGGCGAGCCATTTCATGCTGCATTCGGCGGATGGGAGCCGGTGCCGGGGGTAAATCCGCCCAACGCTGACCGTTCAATACCGCCTGGATTGCTGACGCGGTTTGTGCGGAAACCAGGTCCCATTCCTGCAGGCGCCCCTCATCACTGGAAAGGTTGAAAAGCTGCGCCAGCATCTGCTCCACCTGCGCAATGGTATTTGCACGCAGGATATACATGGGCATGCGGCGCGCTTCGGCTTCCTGGATGGTTTGCTCCTGCGCCCGGTGATAGGACCGCAGGGTCATCAGCACATCCGCCTCCTCCAGGTCGCGCACCAGTATGACAGGAACCCCCAACCGGCGGGCTGCCTGGATGATGCGGTTGCGGGCTACTCCATAAGGATAAATCCGCACCGGGTCGCGCTGAATGGGCTCACCTTCCTCCTCCTCGCCATTCTCATAGGCGTGGGATGGGGAAACCGGTGTTCTGGCAGGTAAATCCCTGCCATTACCGGTATTGCGCCGCGTTCCCTGGCTCATCGGGCGGGAGGAGGGAGCCGGAGCAGGTTTCTCAATGTGGATATCACCGCTTCCATCCCGCCAGCGGATTTCCGGCTCCAGGGGATACCCGCGCACCAGGGCATCCACTGCAGCAGCTACATCCGGTTGAATTGCCAGCCGGTCGCGTTCCTGGATTTCAATCAAAACATCAAACGTGGGCGGAGAGCGGCGCTCCAGCACTGTCTTCTGGGTGCCGCGGCGGCGCGCTTCTTCATCCGAAAGAGTGACCGCCTCAATCCCACCCACCAGGTCGGAGAGTGTGGGATTCAGCAGCAGGTTTTCCAGCGTGCGCCCATGCGCCGTGGCAACCAGTTGGACGCCGCGCTCGGCAATCGTCCTTGCTGCCAGGGCTTCCAGCTCCCTGCCGATTTCATCAATCACAATCACTTCCGGGTTGTGGTTTTCCACCGCTTCAATCATCACTTCATGCTGAAGCGAGGGCGTGGCAACCTGCATGCGGCGGGCTTTACCCACTGCCGGGTGAGGCACATCCCCATCTCCGCCAATTTCGTTGGAAGTATCCACGATAATCACCCGCTTGTTTTCCGCCAGGATGCGAGCTGCCTCGCGCAGCATGGTGGTCTTTCCAATGCCAGGCTTGCCAAGCAGCAGCAAGCTTTTACCTGATTCCACCAAGTCCTCAATGATATCAATGGTGCCATAGACTGCCCTGCCCACACGGCAGGTCAACCCAACAATATGCCCATGCCGGTTGCGCATGGCAGAGATGCGATGCAGGGTGCGCTCCAAACCAGCGCGGTTATCGGCGTCAAAGTCACCAATCCGCGTAACTACGTAATCAATCTCGTCCCGCGTGACATCCGTCCGGCTTAATTCCACTTCATGATCCACAAAGCGGGCTTTGGGCAGCCTGCCAAGATCAAGCACAATTTCCACAAGATCATCACCATGATTGGCGGCGGTGATTGCTTCGGTAATTTTTGGGGGAAGAACCCCCATTAAAACATGCAAATCATCTGTAATTCTACGTTGCGTCATACCAACCTGTCAGTTTCGTGACTGGCGACCCGCTCAACGGGGTGAAGCGTTGCACTCCGTACCGAGGTTGTGGGTCCCACCCAGCCTTTATCCAATATATTCTGGTGAGCATACAATTCCTGTACTTCTGCCACTTTGCTTGCCACCGAAAGGTGCTTCACCAGCAGCGCCTGCCGGGGGGAGACCAGTGCTCCCATTTCCTCCATCGTTGGGGTCAGCCATTCCTGGTAGGAGCGAACCACCAGGTGAACGGGACGACCAAACCAGCGGGATGGATTGAATGCCAGCCCCCGCAGAAGCTGCCCGACATTTTCGGTTGCCGGGTGAATGAGGGGCTGCAAACACACACCCTGCGGACCTGTCACCGCTTCCACCCAGGCTGTAATGTCACCATTTTGCCGGTACACCCAGCCCTGGCTGGTGTGCGGATCAAATGCTTCAGCAGACTGCACCAACGGCGGCACAAGGACATGGTAGAGGTTGCTGACGGCAATCTCATCCGCCGGTGTGTACGGCTGCCAGGGAAACGCCTCGGCAGATGCGGCGGGGGACCGGGAAGGTGCCTGCCAGATATTTTGCCAGCCATAAACAACAAATCCGGCATGCCGCAAGGCTTCAAATGCAGGGCTGCGATCCGCCACATCCGCCAGCAGACGAGTGGCGCCGCGCTCCCCAGCCTGGATGGCGAGGTTTTCCAACAGGAGGGGCAGTTCATGGGCATCCAGCGCAGAATCCGGCAGCAGGAAGGAAAGCCGCGCGGCGCGCCTGCCCAGCGAGTAATTCATCTGCCCCATCAGCGGTTTGCGGTTTTCCGGAACCACCACGCCGGTGTAATCACCGTAATCCGTCAGCTTGAGCTGGCGAAGCAGCGCGCCCAAGCCAATGGGGCTTCCGTTGATCAACTGCCCGGTCTGGTCAAGGCACAGCACCTGGTGGCGATACCGATACACCGTAAGCAGGTCATGCCATTCAAATGGTCGAACAATCAGCGAACCCTGTTGGGGCATGCATTCTCCTGCGCAGCATCCGAAAGCGCTCCAGGAGGTCAGTCCGCAGGCTGCCATCCAATTGCGCCATTCTTATTGATTCTACCACGTGAACATGAAACTGACATTGGGAGCGTATAACCCCGGCAGACGCTCAATCCTGCGGGCGGTGATGAGCAGGCATGCGCAACAGGAGAATGGTACTCACCAGGATGCAGACTGCACCAAACAAAAACATCGCCGTCCAGCCATAAAATGCACCGGGTTCCAGTAAATTCAGGGCATCAATCGCGGGACCCTCCAGCCTGCCCATGGCAGCTGCCCCGGCGGTTGCCAGGTTGGTCAACCCCAGGAATTTTCCCGCCTCATTGGAAGGGGCGTACTCATTCGCCAGCGCCCAGTTTGCCGCCATGAAGGTTTCCAGCCCCAACCCCAAAATCAACCCATAGATGGTCAATTGCTGGGATGATTGGGCAGTCATCATCAACAGCGTCCCTGCCACGCCAAATACACCGGCAATCATCTGCATCCGGCGCCTGCCAATCCGGTCTGAAAGCCAGCCTGAAAGCAGGGTGAACAGCAGCAGCGAAATGGCGATGGATGCCAGCAAGTCCCCTGTCACCTGGATGGGATTTTCCACATCCAGCCGATCCCGCACAAAATATTGGGCAAAGGTTTGCAGCCCATACACACCCAGCAGGTAAAAGAACCGCGAACCCATCAGCCACCAGTAGGGCTTGTTGGCGCGGAAATCCACCCGGAACACCTCTTTCCAGGCAATGGAGCCAGCTATTGGGGAAACCGGCTGGGAAGCTGCACCCCGGGCGGCAGTGATCACCGTGATCAGCGTGGTGATGAGCAGTGTGCCAATGACCACGGTAATTGCCAGGCTTGGGTCTGCCCCGTTGGGGTCAATTAACCGGGAGACAATCAACGATGCAGCGATAATTCCCAGAATATCCAGTGCACTTTTTATCCCCGAAGCCACGCCAAGCTGCCCTTCAGGTACCTCATCTGGAATCAACCCCTGCTGGGAGCCATGGGAAATATTGGAGGTAAATTGCAAACCGACATACCCGATTGCCAGCACCCAGAGGGAATTCCCCCAACCCAGGAGCACCAGGAAGAACAGGTCCAGGAAGGTGCCCAGCAGGATGAGCGGCACGCGCCGACCCCAGCGGGAAACCACCCGGTCGCTGATTGCCCCAGCGACCGGCTGCACAACCATCGCTACAATCAAGCCGACAAAGGTCAGCAAGCCAAGATAGCTGTTCTTTAACTCTGCCGGAACATAGTTCAGCAGCACCGCAGGCAGGAGCAGCACGTGCAGGCTGTCCCACATGACAGACAGACCCATCCAACCTGCATTGAGGGCAAAGAGAAACGCTGGGGAACGGCGCATGGCAGGATTCCTTTCAGACAGGATGAGAATATTATAGCATCCAGGATGATCCGCAAATGCCGAAAAATGAATTATATTGAGCATGGAGTAAAGCAGGCATTAATGAGCGGAATGCCCAACATGCCCGTGCAAATTGGAGGGTCCTTCTTGTGAATTACGAATCCGGTGGCGGCGCGGCTCATCCAAAAATTTCTTCACCGGGATGAACACCAAGAGCAGAACCACAAAACCAATCATCCAGCGTGGCTCCTGTGAAAGCCAGGTCCAAAACGCCAGCAATCCCATGCCAATGCCTGCTCCCAGATCTGCATGGCGGGTAAGCAAATATACTGCTCCATACACAGACAGGGCGACAAGAGTGGGCAGGGGCATCAGGACAAAAAAGACCCCGGCAGTGGAGGCAAATCCCTGCCCACCTCGAAATTTGGCAAAGACCGGGAAGTCATGCCCCAGCACAGCAGCTGCACCGGCTGCCGCCTGCCAGTCACAATCCTCCGAAACCGCCTGCATCAACAGGACGGCAAGAGCAGCTTTGCAGAAATCCGCCAAGGCGACTACCATTCCCGCTCTTTTCCCCAACAACTGCGAGGTATTACGCGCACCCATGTTTCCATCTCCCACGGTGCGAATATCGATACCTGCCACGGCATGAACTAAAAGCAATGCCGTGGGGATGGAGCCCAGCAGGTAGGAAATCAACAAGACCAGCCAGTTCAGCATCTCAATCATTAAAACCCCCGGGTGACCCACTCGTTACTAAGAACAGATAAAGACCAACCCGTTCTTTTTAAACCACCAGATATTAATGCGAAAGGGACGGTATCACCCGTCCCTGTTCGATTTGGAGGAGAAAAAATTACAGTTTTTGGGGTGCGCCCACCGGGCAGACATCCGCGCAAGAGCCACATTCGGTGCAGAGTGCGGCATCAATCACAACCAAGCCATCCTTTTCAGAAATGGCATTGGAGCTGCACTCGGGGATGCATGCAAGGCACTGGATGCATTCATCAGTAATTGTGTAAGCCATGATAAGATCTCCTTTTCAAACTAATCCGGTTCCGTTGAACCAGGTGAAGGATAGCACGTCACCTGTTCAACTGTCAACGCAAGTTTGTCATGATTCCAGTCGCCAAGTGTCAGAATTTGGAGTAAATCCGGGTGATTTTTACCGTGGTTTTCCGGCAATTGAGGGGTTCTAAAATGCCTGAAAAACCTCTATAATAGGAGGAACCGCTATTGGTTCCTGGAAGGAGCGCATGGTTACCACTCATTTCGTCCGCGATATCCGCCCGGTGATGATGGAGTTTGAATCCCTGCCTTTCACACCGCGCACCGAAGCCATCGCAGAAGCCTATCGCTGGGGTCAGGAGTTGCACGCCGGACAAAAGCGCTTCAGCGGCGAGCCGTACTTTGAAACGCATTGCGTCTGGGTTGCCGGGTTGATTGACCGGTTGATCGGTAATGAAGCATGGACGATTGCTGCGCTGCTGCATGATGCCGTGGAGGACCGCGGCAGCACCTTGGACCAGATCCGGCAGCGCTTCCCAGGTCAACTGGGCGATGAGGTGGCATATATCGTGGATGGGGTGACCAAGCTCAGCGCGCCGCGCGATGGCAGGACCCGAGAACTGGAAACCCTGCGCAAGATCGCCATGTTCCGCGACCCGGCGGTTTTTCTCGTCAAGCTGGCAGATAAAACCCATAATGTCCTCACCCTGGGGCACATGCCCCAGCCAAAGCGCCGCGCCAAGGCAATGGAAGCAATCCGCGCATATGGCAAGCTGGCGGGAATTCTGAATGTGTACCGGTGGCGCCGCTGGCTGGAGGATATGG
>JAGVUS010000243.1 GCA_019136175.1 Chloroflexota bacterium
GTGGGTGTGGCGGCAGGCGGCGTGGACGCTGACAGTTTGCATCCCGAAAGCAAGATGCCGCCGAGCAAGGTAATCACAACCAGGGCAATCAATTTCTTATTCATGGGCGGGGTATCCTCCTTAACATCAGTTTGCCCCCATTCCAGATGGGCAATCATTGGCAATGGAAATCAAACTTTGATCATCTCTTAACATTTTAATGATAGTAGCATAACCTCCCGGGTGCGTCAAGCATCCACAATCGAGTATTTTTGAGCAGAAAATCCATACACTGACCGATGCAAGAAGGATGCCAGATGAAACAACCTGACGATCAGGACTGCCGGGCTAAGGGCAGTACCACGGCAACCCTGGTTCCGCCGCCGGGTGGCGATTCAACCCATACCCTGCCCTGGTGGCTTTCCACAATCGATTTTACAATTGCCAGTCCCAGCCCGGTGCCGCTGGTTTCAGTGCTTACATTTGCACCCCGGTAAAATTTCTCAAACACATACAATAGATCAAGCGACGGGATGCCCACTCCGGTATCCTGGACAACCAGGATGAGCTGGTTTGTATCTACTTCCATCGCAAGCGTGATGGTACCCCCGTCGGGCGTGTATTTATGGGCATTATCCAGCAGGTGGCTGACCAGCTGGCGCATTTGCAGGGGGTCTGCCAGAACCGCCGGGAGTTCATTCGGAATCACCAGATTCAGGGTTTGATTCATGGCATGGAACTCATCCACCATCTCCTCAGCAACAAACCGGGCAATCTGATCCATCCGGACAGTTTCCCGGCTCAGGTCAAAGCTGGCTTCAATCTGCCCCAGGCTCACCAGGTCATCCACCAGGCGGGTGATATTCTGGACACTTGCCTGCACCCGCTTGATGAAATTCCTCTGCATCTCATTCACTGGACCCACGCGGTCAATCAATTCCACGTAACCCAAGATGGCAGTGAGCGGGGAGCGCAGGTCGTGTGAGACCGTATGGACAAACTCGCTTTTGATGCGATCCATCTTTTTTAGATGGCTGACATCATGCATTGTAATGGCAGCGCCTACCTCTGGGATGGGTGTCAACTGCACACTCCACACCCGCCCGCCTTCTGCAGTCCAATCCACATGATTGGAGTTGTTTTTGCCAATTCCGCCCACCAGCTGGCGGAGCGGTTCCGGCTCCAACACATCCAGGATGGGGCGTCCCAGCCAGGAAGAATTCTGTTCCAGTCCAAGCGCCTCGCTTGCCAGCGGATTCATCAGGATCAGCCGCTCATCCAGGTCGATCACCAGGACACCGTCCTGGATGTTGGCAAGAATTGCCTGGAGCTGATTGCGTTCCGCCATCATATCCGAAAAGATGCCGGCATTTTGCAAGGCAATCACCGCATACTCTGCCAGCGCCAGTAAAACTTTAATGGTTCGATCAGGATCAAGCATCCCCCCCGTGCGATTATCCACACCCAGCACACCAATCACCGTGCCGCGCAGCTTGAGGGGAACATAGACAAGTGAATGCACCAGGTAGGAAGTCTTGATTTTTTGAGGAGTGTTCTGGTCAAGCACAACCGGTTGACCGGAACGCAGCACCGAACCTGCCAGCGTGTCGGTGATCGGCAGGCGGAATGTGCGCACAAAATCCTCCTGAAAATTTCTACCAGCCCGCATATATAATTCACCGGTTTCTGTGTCCATTAAGAGCAGGCTGCCCTCTTCCGAACCGGTTAGATCCACTGCTGTTTCCACAATGGCACGCAAGACATCATCCAGGTTGAGGGTGGATGTGATGGTTTGTCCCAGGCGTGTCATCGTTTCCAGTTCATCCAGCCGCTGACGCAGCCGGTCTGTGTTTCCACGAATATGCCGCTGCCCCCAATCCTGAAGCTGACTGCCACGGCGGAGTGCCGCTGTAACTCGCTGCTGCATTTCCTGATAAAGCAAAGGAGGCGAAAAGGTGAAGACCAGCCCCATCTCCAGGACGCGTTGTTGAGCTGCATTCTCCTTTTTTCCCATGTAGAAAAGGACCGGCATCGCCGGATTCCGGCGCAGAACAGGTTCCAGCCAGTCCAGGGTGGAACCTTCCGGCAGCCTTTCCGCAAGAACAAAGAGCGAGGGGGAACGCTCCGCCAGGTATTGTGAAGCCGATTGACGATCCGTACAGGTGATCACCGAGCAGCCGGAAGCGGTCACCACTTGCTTTACAAGGTGTTCCACGACGGGGTCGGGCAATAAAAGCAAGGCTGTAGGAGGAGTGTGATTAAATGTCATGCATCACCAATAAGATTAAATTCTGGATTTGATTGGAAGTGTAAAATGGAAAATCGTTCCCTCACCCTTCTGACTTTCCGCCCAGACCTTGCCCCCCAGGCTTGTAATAATTTGTTTGACGACTGGCAGATTGATTCCCAATCCCCCATATCGCTGGGCTGCCGGCAGGGCAGCCTGAGCCTTGGGATCAAATAACGCCACGGTCTCAGCTGGTTCAAGTCCGGGTCCCCCATCTGAAACCACTCCGTGCGCCTGGTGACCACCAGTCACTTCCAGGTGAACCTCCACCTGCCTGCCGGGCATGGAAGACCGCAAAGCGTGGGAAAGAAATCCATCCAGGGCTTGCGCCAGTTGACCGGGTGTGCCCGGAACCAGTACTTTCCCTTCTGGAAAATGCACTGCAATCCGGACCTGGTTTTTTTCAGCCACAGCAGAAAAACGCCGGGCAGCTTCCTGAATCATTTCCACCAGGTCTGTTGCCCCCTGGCTGCCCTGGCGCATTCCACTGAGTGCCTGTTCAATTCCCGCTTCCACCTGGGCAAGGGTATTAATGGCAGTCAGCAAGTCATTCATATGACGGCGGCGGTTGGGGTTTAAGCTGAGAGTCGCTTCCCGGTTTAATCCATCCAACGCCCTGCTGGCAGCGGATAGCGGACCATCCAGCTCTCTACGAACAGACTCCAGCAGGGTTTGTGTGATTTCTTCATTCAACCTTGCATTATCTGCTGCAATCTGTTGGGCGCGCGCCCGCTGTTCCACTGCGCGGAAAAGACGAGCATTGACCAGCGAGATGGACGCGTAATCGGCAACTGCCTCCAGCAGGTGCTGTTCACTGGGCGTGAATGCAACCGACTGCCGGCGGACTGTCACCAACAAGCCGACCACCTGTTTCTGAACCTTGACAGGTACAATCAATACGGATTGTCCCAAAGCTGAGATTTTAAACCGCTTGACCGGATCGCCATGAATACAGAGCGGTTCCCCCGACATTGCCACGAGCGAACTGATGCCATCATCCCAGGGCTGGTTCATGCGAACGGTTACAGCCTGGGGCAGATTTCGCTGGGCGGCAAGCAGGTAGGCATTGCTCGATTCGTCCCACAACATCAGCCATCCCATGTCCGCCTGCGTGACCCCCACTGCACCTTCCAGGATTTTTTCAAAAAGATATGCCTGGTCTGTCACAGAAGTAACAGCCTTGCCAATCGAAAAAATGGCAGTTAACTCACGCACGCGCTGCTGCAGTTCCTGGTTGGTTTTCTGAAGCTGTTTCTCCAGCCGGTCACGTTCCCTGCGTTCATGCACCTGCTTCAGGATGCGCTCAACCGCCTGGACAATTTCCGCTTCGCGCAGGGGCAAGATTAAATAGTCTGCAGCCCCAAGCCGGAACGTCTGGATAACCTCGGACTCCATGCCCGGTGCTGCAACCACAATCACAGGGATGTCCATTCGCTGGGAATTCAAGACCACCAGCAAATCCTTGCCACTCAATCCCGGTGTTTGCAGGTTGGTGATAATCAAATCCGGGGCAAGCTGCATGGCACGGGAGATGGCAGCCGAGCCATCTGCAACCACAAAAGTCTGGAATCCCGCAGCCTGCAAAGCCTGGCGGCTGATGAGATCGCTGATCAACGGATCACTCTCAACAATTAGAATGCGATCTTGCGCCATTTTCATATCTGTATCATAGCACGAAATCCGCTTGCCAATGATCAATTTTTCCTTCATTCCCGGACTTTACAGAAATGTAGATTCCCGGCTTTCTTGTAAGAAATTTGTAAGATGCATCTTTTTTCACTTGACTTTGGGGATGGCATCGACATACAATGAGGATATGGATTATAAGGATTATTATCAGATTCTAGGGGTTAACCGTAACGCTTCTGAAGAGGACATCCGCAAAGCATTCCGTAAACTTGCCATGAAACATCACCCGGATAAGAACCCTGGGAATAAACAGGCAGAGGAGCGCTTTAAAGAAATCAACGAAGCATATGAAGTGCTGAGCGATGCGCAAAAGCGTGCCCGCTATGACCAGTTGGGAGAATCCTACAGCCGCTGGCAGCAATCTGGCGGCAACCCCGGCAACTTCAACTGGGATCCCTGGACCACCCGAACGACCGGAACCGCCCGACCGGAAAATTTGGACGATCTTTTTGGCAGTTTTTCGGATTTTTTCTACACCATATTTGGCGGCATGCCTACCGGTACTGCCACCCGCACCCGCTCCACGCGGACTGCCCGCCGACCGGTCTATGAACATCCCGTGGCGATCAGCTTCCAGGAAGCCTACCAAGGCTGTGAACGAATTATTCAGATGGAGAACCAGCGCATCCAGGTGAAAATCCCTGCAGGCGCACGAACTGGCACCAAGGTGCGTGTTCCCGCTGGCAGCAACCCCACCAGCGGAGACCTGTACCTCGTCATTGAAGTGACACCCGATGATCGGTATGAACGAAAAGGAGACGACCTTTACACCAACGTCCAAACTGATTTATATACTGCCATCCTTGGAGGACAGGTCAACGTGGAGACACCGTCCGGTCAGGTGGTATTATCCATCCCGGCGGGAACCCAGCCCGGGCAAACCTTCCGCCTGAATGGGCGCGGCATGCCCCACCTGCGCGATCCCAAAACTCACGGCGACCTGTATGTTCGGCTCAAGGTCAAGCTGCCCCGGCAGCTCAATGAGCATCAACGGAAATTATTTGAAGAATTGCGGGCAAGTTAAACCCGCCCCGAATTACATCCATCATAAAGAAAGGATCTTGTTTTATGAAGAAGGTTCTTGTTGGAATCATCCTTTCTATCATCCTTTTGACATCCCTGGCATGCCAGCTTAGCGTAGGGCTGCCTTTTCAACAGCAGGTTACCCCTGTACCCACCTATAGCGCACCCATCCTGCCAACCCCCATTCCCGGCATGGATTACAGCAGCCTGAACGAACGCGATGCCATCCTGACACAACTATACCTCAACGTTAATCCGGGAGTGGTGACCGTCCGCAATTACAATGCAATGAGCGGCAGCGAGGGGTCCGGTTTCGTTTATGATACAGCCGGGCATATTGTTACCAATTACCACGTTGTGGAAAATGCTGATGACCTGGAGGTCAATTTTCCATCCGGCTTTAAAACCCATGCGACCATCATCGGAACCGACCTGGATTCCGACCTGGCAGTACTGGAGTTAAAAACCCTGCCGCCCGAGTTGCGCCCCCTGCCGCTGGGAGACCCGGCGCAAATCCGTGTAGGTCAGACAGTCATTGCTATTGGCAATCCGTTCGGCTTCAGCAGTACCATGACGGTTGGGGTCATCTCCGCCAAGGGACGGGTGCTCGATTCGCTGCGCCAAACAGAAGGCGGCACTTACTTTTCCGCCGGTGATATGATTCAGACGGATGCAGCCATCAATCCAGGAAATTCTGGAGGACCTCTCCTCAACCTGAACGGCGAAGTGATTGGCGTGAATCGCGCCATTTATACCGACTTTGTCAACCCTGCCGAACAACCCGTCAACAGCGGCGTTGGATTTGCCATTTCCGTCTCCATTGTCCGGCAGGTTGTTCCCTCACTGATTGAAAAGGGATATTATGACTACCCCTATATCGGGATTACCAGCCGCGAGCAAATGGCGCTGGTTGAACTGGAAGCGCTGGGCTTGCCGCAGATGACCGGCGCCTATGTGCTGGGAGTTGCCTCCGGTGGTCCGGCAGAAAGAGCCGGAATCCGGGCAGGCACAACCCCCACCAGCATCACCGGCTTGTATGGTGGTGGAGATTTAATCATTGAAGTCGATCAACAACCCGTGATTGTTTTTGGTGATATGCTCACCTATCTCATCACGCAGAAACACCCCGGCGACACGGTGGTGCTCACCGTGCTGCGCAATGGGGAACGAAAGGAGGTGCCTGTTACTTTAGCAAAACGCCCATAAGGCGTCCGGTTGGTTCCACCCATTCTTTTTGGAGGCTGCAATGTTAACTGAACATGATCTAAGGGAATTGGTTGAATTTTCAGCCGCCTCTCCTGTTCTCAGTGTGTACCTGGATACAGAACCATCCAAAGGCAACGCCGATGGATACCGCCTGCGGCTTCGAAATTTGCTGAAGCTGGTGAACCTGCCCCAGGATGTTGCTGCTGTGGAGCATTTTTTCAACCACCAATATGACTGGTCCGGCCGCGGCGTGGCTGTATTTTCCTGCGCGCCGCAGGGATTCTTCCGGGCATTTCCGCTGGCTCTGCCAGTACGGGATTGGGTTCATGTTGGTGACCGCCCAAGCGTGCGTCTGCTTGCCGGTCTGGCGGACAGTTACGGCGGGTATGGCGTTGTTCTGATCGACAAACAGGGAGCGCGTCTGTTTCACTTCCACCTCGGCGACCTGCATGAACAGGAAGGAACCATTGGGGAAACCATCAAACATACCAAGCGGGGAGGTGCTTCCACCGTTCCTGGTCGGCGGGGAGGCGTGGCGGGGCGCACGCGCTATGCCGAGGAACTGGTGGACCGCAACATGAAAGATTCTGTGGACTTCGCAGTCCGCTTTTTTGAAGAGAAACACATCCGCCGCATCCTGATTGGCGGAACGGATGAAAACGTATCCCTGTTTCGCGGCTTGCTGCCAAAAGCCTGGCAGAGCCTGGTGGAGGGTACATTTGCCATGCCAATGACGGCATCCCATACCGAAGTGCATGACAAAGCCATGCAAATTGGCAGAGCGGCAGAATTACGCCGGGAAAAGAACGCCGTGGAACAATTGATTACCCAGGCATCCAAAGCGCAAAATGCTGTTGTGGGTTTGGAGGATACATTACAGGCAGTCAACAGCGGCAGGGTGCAGCTGCTGGCAGTGGTGGAAGGATTCCGAAAACCCGCCTACCACTGCAAATCCTGCGGATTTCTGACCACGCAGCCTGGTGAAATATGCCCGGTATGCGGCGGCACATTTGAGAAGATTCTCGACGGGGTGGATTTTGCCATAAGCAGCCCAACACCACTGGAGGAAGCTGGAAAAATCGGCGCCATCCTGCGATACTAATCTTTCCTGGCGGTACATACAACAACCCCGAAGACACCTGATCGCCTTCGGGGTTGTTGCTTATCTTAATGCACCGGTTATTTAACCAGGCGCTGCACCAACAGGGTTAAATCCCCGCTTAAGGCTTCCAGTTCCGTTTGAGCAGAAGTATAACGTTTATCCTTGTATGCTTCCGCCGCTGTCTTCAAACG
>JAGVUS010000044.1 GCA_019136175.1 Chloroflexota bacterium
ATTTTTGTGACTCACCAGGAACGTAATATCACAATTTGTAAAAATTTTCGCTTCCCATATCTGCTGCAGGGATGAGCGCAGTGCCAGAGACACGCTTCCCTCCCGGAAAAATTCAGCGAGCTGGAACTTGCCCAAGCCAGGGGATGCATTCCATCCATTTTCTTGCCCCCGATTCTAGATATGACTGGATGGTGATTGAAACTTTCGGGAATTTTATGTATACTACTAAGTGGAATTTCATATTGGGTCAATCGATTTCCTGCAACCTTCTCCAGCAAAAATAACCAAATAATTCACACCACCTCAAGGAGGGAGATGAGTATGAAAAAATTTATTCTCACTGTTGTAGATACGTCCGGAATACAAAACTATGTATTTGGAACCAACTCTCTGCAGCAGAATGTTGGCGCATCTTACCTGGTGGATTGTGCCACGCGCCAGTGGGCGGTGGCGGCAATTCCATGCTCCCATAACGTGTTGAACCTGGACGATCCCAAGCGCCCCTTTGACCTCAACCTTCAGATTGAGCAGGGAAATGTGGAAGCGGAAGTGGTTTATGCCGGGGGTGGGAATGTGGTGATTCTCTTTTCCTCCATGGACCATGCGCTCCAGTTTACCCGGAACCTGTCTGGAAAAGTATTGAAAGAAGCACCCGGATTAAAAATTGTGGTTGTCCACAAAGAATTTAATTGGGATGCCGATGCCCTGGGTGGGAAAACTGGCATTCAGCAAACCGCCATGCGTGACCTGGCGAAGAAAAAGAACGCCCCCCCGGTTTCGGTCATTCAACCCGGGCTGGCGGTTACTGCTTCCTGTGTTTATACCGGCATGCCGGCGGTTGGCACCCTTGACGGGAAGCTGGCATCCGCCGAATCGATTGCCAAGGTGAAGGCTGAACCTGAAGCCATTCAGCGTTTGCTTGGATTCGTTGACCTGAAGGAATATAAAACCTTTCCCAAAAATTTTGAAGAACTTGGAAGTACTCCGGGGGAAAAGAGCTACCTGGCAGTTGCTCACATTGATGGGAACGGAATGGGTGCCCGCGTGGAGAGTATTCGCGACAAACCGGAGCATTTAACCCCGGCAGGAAACCGTCATTACGTGGAATCCCAGCGGGCATTTTCCTTATCCATCCAGGCGGCTGCCCGCATTGCATTGCAGGCAGTAATTGACATGATGATCCGGAATGTTGACAAGAATACAATTGGTGGGGTGATTGATGTATCCAATCAGAAATTACCATTCCGCCCAATTGTGTTTGGCGGAGACGACACCACATTTATCTGTGACGGGCGGATTGGGTTAAGCCTGGCAAGATGTTACATTGAGACATACGAGCAACAATTGCTGGCTGATCAACAACCAGCATACTGCCGGGCGGGAGTATCCATTGTGCATTCCCATTTCCCCTTTTCCCGGGCTTATGAACTGGCGGAAAGTTTATGTGCCTCCGCCAAAAAATTCATCCAGGAGCAGGCAACCCCCGGGCAGGCAAGCTTTTCCGCCATGGACTGGCATTATGCAACCTCCGGCATTGTGTTTGACCTGAAGGAAACCCGAAAGCGGGAGTACACAGTGGCTGCCGGGGAACTGACCATGCGCCCCGTCCGGGTGACGCCCGGCGGCACTACATGGCGAACTTGGGAAAACTTTGAAAGAGCCGTCACCGAGTTTCAATCCGGGGCATGGGCAGGAAAACACAATAAAGTCAAAGCCTTAAGGACAGCCCTTCGCGATGGGGAGACAGCCGTTGCAAATTTCCTCAAGTTGTATCCACCCGGTGATCTTCCCGGGTTGACAAACTGGAACGGACAGAAAGCCTGGACAGATACCCGGTGCGGATATTTTGACGCCGTTGAAATTGAAGATTTCTTCATTCCACTTTCATAAAGGGGATTCCGATGAGACAATTTCATTTGAAGATCATTCTAAAGCGGGATGCCACCTTCGGGCGCGGCGATGGCGTTGCCGGGCTGGTGGATACCGAAGTCATGTATGATGATCTGGGACTTCCATATCTTGGCGGTCGCGCCATCAAGGGCATCCTGGTCAATGAATGCGCCGATATCCTGGCGGCACTGCCCAACGACAGCCGGAAGGAAAAGTGGCTGGCTGCTGCAGCCCGACTGTTTGGCAGCCCTGGAAGTACGGAAAAGGAGCAATCCATCCTATCCATGGGAGATGCCCGCCTCCCAGAGGAAATTCGAACCATGATTGCGCTTGGAGGCATGACGCCTGCGGATGTGCTGGAGACGCTGACTGCCATCCGCCAGCAGACTGCCCTGGAGGAGAGCGGTGTTTACAAGGAACATTCGCTTCGAACCCAGCGCGTTATCCTGCGGGAGACCCCCTTGATTGCCCGGATCTTATTCCTGGAAGAACCAACCAGTGATGACCTTGCCCTGCTGCATGCCTGTATCAAGTCATTCCGGCGGGCGGGTACATCCCGCAACCGGGGGCTGGGATTGCTGGAAGCCATTTTCCTGGACCAGACATATCAAGCCATCCCCGATGACAGGTATTATTGGGGGTTCAGGAGTGATTACATGAAGGAGGGGAGTAAATGAACGCATTATTGTTTCAGCTAAGACTCCTGCAGCCGGTACTGGCATCACAGGTTGGCGCCGGGGAGGAAAACAGCACCACCACGCTGCCCTACATCCCCGGCAGTGCCATCCGAGGGGCTGTTATCCGGGAATATTTGCAGATTCATCGGGGAGAGGATATTTCCCAGACCGATACCGGGCGTAAGTTGTTTTTCAATGGCTCGGTATGTTATTTGAACGCTTATCCATCATGGGATGGAGGCGTGCGGATGCTGCCAACACCGTTTTCATTGAAATATCCCAAGAAGGATGAAAATGAGAATCCCGTATCCATAACGGATTACGCAATCAATCCGGATGCCGATCTCTCCAATCCCAAATCACCGCCGGATGACTTTGCTGTCATCAAAACAGGGAACATCTGGCTGCATTCCTTAAACCGAACCATCCGCGTGCATAACGGCAGCAACCAGCGCATGGTTAAAAGGTCTGGCGAAAGTTTTGTCTTCCGGTATGAGGCACTTGCTGAAGGACAGGTGCTGGCAGGGGTCATCATCAGCAAGGATCTGGCACTATTGGCAACCATCCAGTCCCTCTTGAAAGACAAAACCATCCTGCTGGGGGGGGCACTGACTGCGGAATACGGTCAGGTGCAAGTGGAGAGTTTAAATATCCAACAGAACTGGCAGGAAACCGGGCAGAGAAGTACTTCCGGCGATGGGGTTGTCACCATCACCCTTCTGAGCGATGCCATCCTGCGCGGGGAAGATGGTCAATATCATCTTGATCTTCAGCCGGTGCTGAAAAAAACACACAAATCTGCCTTCATCCGGGAACGGATTGTGGGGGGGTTTAACAAGAAGTGGGGGCTGCCGCTGGCACAATCCATTGCCATACAGGCGGGCAGTGTATTTACCTATAATGCTGGTGAAATCCAGCCGGGTTTACTCGATTCCATATCGGAAAGCGGGGTTGGGGAACGCAGGGTGGAAGGGTACGGCAGGGTGGCTGTCAACTGGACAAATTCCCCCATGCTGGTTTGGACAAGGGGGGGAAGCGCTGCCGCCAGCCAAGCCTCTGCCACTCAACTGGTTCCTCCAACCGGTGAAAGTGATGTACTCCTCAAGCGAATCCTGGAGCGCCGCCTGAGAGCCCTGCTGGATGACAGGCTTGCCGCCGCAGTGGCGGAACTATCCCTACAGGGAGAGATCAGCAATTCCCAACTTTCCCGCCTGCGCCTGGCAGCCCGAAAAGCCGGGCAGGAAGGGTCGTATCAGCCGGTTGTAACCCACCTGGATGGATTAAAATCCAGCAAAAAACAGTTGGAGCGGGCACGGGTGGCAACCAGGGACAGGGACGGAAAACCAGTCCGCATATCATTGTTCGAGTGGCTCAAGCAAAATGAGCAGATTTGGGAAACCCATTTTGCCGAAGCAGAGGATGACCTCCCAACCCTTGGCGGGGTGGCTGTAACCATCCCTGAGCAACTGAAAGTGGAGTATGTGTCCCGGTTGGTTGAAGGTCTGCTTCGGAAAACCAGCCGCGATCACCAGAAAGAGGGGAGGGTATCATGAGTGCACAATACCTGAATGCACGCAATCTCAAGGAACGGATCCTGGTCCAGGGCAAACTGGTCCTGGTCACTCCCACTCACCTGGGAACGGGTGATACAGACAGCCCCATTGATATGCCGTTGATTCGGGACCCATTGGAAGGGCGGGCTTTGCTGACAGGCGCCACCATTGCAGGTGCATTGCGAAACTATTTGCATTTACAAAATCCCAGGCTGGCGGAAACGCTCTTTGGGTCCGTTTCAACCACCACCAGCAGGGAAAGCTACCTGGTGATTGATGATGCGATTGGCAATAAACCTGGCGTGGAGTTCCGCGATGGGGTGGCAATTGATCCTCAAACCCGAACAGCGGCGGATAAAAAGAAATTCGATTATGAACTCCTGGAAGCAGGCACAAGTTTCAACCTGCAATTTGAACTGCTTGTGCCCCAGAATGGAGGAACCCAGCTGGTGGAGGGACTGGCAGTTTGCCTGACTGCCCTCGAGGAGGGGGAAATCCGGCTGGGAAAACGGAAACGGCGCGGGTTTGGGCGCTGCCAGGTCACCCAATGGGCTATCCAGCGTTTTGACATGACCCAGCCGCAAGGCATGTTTGCCTGGCTGGAATACAAGCCGGGTAAGCCGGTGGAGGGAGAAGGAATTGCCAGGCGGTTGCTTGGACGGGCACTGACCGATGCTGAGCGGGCAGCTGCACAACAACGGCAGTGCAACTTAACCATTGATGTCTGTGTGGATGGTTCCATCCTTATCCGGGCGGATGCCGGCTCTGACAGTGGACCTGATTTTGTTCACCTGCACTCTGGCGGAAACCCTGTTGTCAGTGGCACCAGCCTGGCAGGAGCCCTGCGCCAGCGGGTTGTAAAAATTGCCAATACCCTGGACAAGCCCGGCAGGGAAATTGCCAATATACTTTTTGGAAATTACGCTTATCACAACGAGAGTGACATGCAGTTAACCGCCAGCCGGGTTTGGGTGGATGAGACCGCCATTGCCAACCCGGTGAACCTTGTGCAAAGCCGCATCAAGATCGACCGCCTGACAGGCAGCACCTTCCAGGAGGCTTTGTTCAGTGAGCAGCCGGTTTTTGGAAAGAGCGCCCAATTTCGAATCCACATCCGGCTGGAGGATCCAAAGGAATGGGAGGTGGGTCTGCTGCTCCTGCTGCTGAAGGATATCTGGATGGGGGACCTGACCATTGGGGGAGAATCCTCGGTGGGACGAGGTCAGTTGAAAGGCTTGCATGCAGAACTGAAATTTGCAGGAAAGACATGGATATTTCAAGCGGGCGATGGAAAAACAGTCCATGTATCCGGTACTGATGCCGCACAACTGCAAACATTTGTCGATCAATTCCACTCCATGAATGATTTTGGGGGGCACCATGAGTAAACCTTCTTCTTCTCAAATGCTCTCTTATGAAACCACCCCTTGCGCTTACAATCCCGGTGCGGATGGGGACATCTCCACCTGGCTGAAGGGGCATGCCGGGCAGGCTGGCAAGGAAGCCTGGCTGCTGGCTTTTGCTGATGACGGCGTAACCTGGGGCAGGGTGGATTCTGCACGCGGGCTCACCACCTCCCGTCCACTGGATGCATCCAGGTTGCAAACCCTGCACCTGTTTGGCGAGGATGGCGAATTGCGGCTCTGGCGGGATGGGACTGCGTTTCAGGGTGTTTTCATCCACGACCTGCCGGAACCGGCAGACCGGTATTTTGATCAGGGCTACATCCTGTGGGGGGATCATGTGGAAAATCCCGGCAGTGATTTTTCGCTGGTGGCGGATGGCGCCCAGGGATTGCAGCATGCCGTCCCCCTGGATTTACATAACATCAACCTGGACAACCGACCTCTCAGGCTGTTCATCCGCAACCACCTGGCGGAGGATCCCCAGGGACAGGCATATGTGTGCTGCAGCCGATTGCTGCGGCTTCAATTGAAAAAAGGAGGGGAAAAATGACGCATCAAAATCCAACCCAAGCTGGTCGCACTGCAACTGCGCCGTATAATTTCATTCCCCTGCCGGAGAAGGTTATCCCGGCGGAAGTGCTTCCCGACCATGACAGCTACGACGGCAAGCGCTTCACGGGAACCATCACTTGCAGGCTGGATACGAAAACTCCGCTTTACACCCGGACCATGCTCACCCCCGAACAACACCAGGCGTATGCCGGGGATTTTCACACATTCCTGGTGGAACACCCGGCGGAAGCTGCCGCCTTCTTTCACCATGGGGACCCTTCCAAGGAGCCGGTCATCCCCGGCAGTTCCCTGCGCGGCATGCTGCGCACCCTGGTGGAAATTCTCAGCTACAGCAAAGTGGACTGGGTGACCGGTAAAAAGCTTGTCTATCGCGCCGTGGGAGACAGATCCTCCCTTGGAATCAAGTATCGCAGCCAGCTCCTGGGAACGCAAAATCAGACACCCCTGCCGTATCCCAATCGCTCCGTCCGCGGGGGATACCTGCGCAGGCGTGGCAGTGACTGGTACATCCAGCCTGCCCAGGAACACCTTGGGGAAAGTATTGTGCATGTGAATTACACAGACGCAAATCAAGTGACACATGGATCTTATGGGACACACAGAACATATGATGTGTATGTGCAACCTGCTGCCAGGGTTCCAGACAACCGGGGGCAGAGGGGAACGGCTGATCTGATCCTGAACATTGCCATAACAAGGTTTGTTCAACCCAGGACAGGAACCAGACAGCCCGGCTGGGAGGAAGGTGTGTTGATTGAATCGGGGCAAATGGGGAAACTTCCACCGCAACCAGGACAACACCCAAAACATATGCACTGTGTGATCTATGCGCCCAATACTACAATTCCACAAGACAAGTGGCTTAAGGTTCCCGACGACATCTGGGCTGCCTACCAGGAAGACCTTAAAGTCTCACGGGAGGATAAAAACACGCCAAGGGAACTGAAGGATGGATCCCCCCTCTTTTACCTGGTGGACAGCCACGGCGACCTGGTCTTTTTTGGTCCCACCATGATGTTCCGCCTGCTCTACCCGCACTCGCCGCACGATTTCATTCCCGCAGAAATCCGGGATCCTTCCATCATTGACATGACTGACGCCATCTTTGGGTACGTGCGGGATGAAGACCC
>JAGVUS010000305.1 GCA_019136175.1 Chloroflexota bacterium
GGATGCGCTGGGAAGGCATTATCCCCTTTCAGTGGTCAGCGCCAGGGATGCAGAGACCACCCATTCTTTTCTGGAACAGTTCCACCTGTTGCCGCATTTCCAGGCAGTGGCAACAGCCCAGACCTGCACCTTTACCAAGCCATATCCCCACCCCATCCAGTGGGCGGCGGAGAAAATGGGCGTGCCGCCAGAAAATTGCTTGATGGTCGGCGATACAACCGTGGATATCAGGGCAGGCAGGGCTGCCGGGGCGCAGACCGTGGGGGTGTTGTGCGGGTTTGGCTACCGGGAGGAACTGGAACGCGCCGGGGCAGACGCCATCCTGAACAGCACAGGCGAGCTGGCAAACCTGCTGTAAATGCAAGACAAACAACCGTTCCCTGAGGGCTTACCCCTCCATGGAATGATCGCTATTGTGCAGCCATCTGGTGACACCAGGTTTTAACCTCAGGCATGTGCATCGCTCAAGAACGGAATATGCGTCATAACGGCAGGTGATTGGGTCTGTGATCGAAACAGGATACCGTTCCACCAGCATGATGGGATGATTATAGCGGGGGGAAAACAATTGTATTTTCTCCCTGGCAAACATCTGAACAATGGTCGCAGCCAGTACCGCCTGGGACAAAAAGAATTGCCGCGCCTTCCTTTCAGCATATAAAGGAGCAAATCGCCGGTCCAGGTACAGGCGTTCAAAATTCTCCCGCCATGTGCGGAGAATTCCTGCTTTCGGACGGACCACCAGCAGCCCGGCATTAAAATGTGCATAGATCTCCTGCGCGTCCATGGTGGAGACCACCGGGAAAAGGCGATCCAGTGATACACCACACCCGCCAAACACTTCCCGCCAGAAATCATCCAGGGGTTGGCTAAAAAGCGAGGAAATGTTTTTCAAATGCACCGGGCAACAACCAAGGGAAACCGATTCTGGCAATTGAAACGCATCCGGCTGATCCAGAACCATGGTATCGGAATCCATCCACACCAGCAAATCCTTGCCTGCGCGATCCTCCGCCTCAGCCGCGGCATAGACCTTCTGTGCCAATGGAAAATCCAACCCACCAGGCGGCAAACAAAATGGGAAAACAGAGACAGATAACTCTTCCACCACCAGGCGGCAAACAAAATGGGAAAACAGAGACAGATAACTCTTCCAGCGCACGGCGGGCAGCTGTTGAGAGGGGAGATTGCTCCGGTTCCATGACGTGGATTGCAGAATCAGCAACCACTCCTGCAAACTGCCGAATGCTGCGGGCAAGCAAAATGGTTTCCCGCTCATCTCCACCGTACGCAGGCATCAAGGAAAAAATCATATGACCTTCCAGAACCAACCCATTCTGCCCAAATGAACAACAACCGCCCGCAAATTAACCTCCCGGACCCTGCCCATCACTATCCGGGCAACACATGGATTGAACCACTTCCAATCCTTCATCCTCCGTCACCACCACCAGTACATCCCCCACACGCAGCATGGTTTCGCCATGAGGCAGAATGATTGTTTGACCGCGACGGATTGAAGAAATAACTGCTGATTTCGGCCAGGAAATGTGTTTTATGCGTTTTCCCACCAGGTCTGAGCCTCTTTCGATGGCTATCTCGTGAACTTCAACCCCGGCAAGAATACCAAGCCGCTCTTGGTGGATATGATGCCTGCGGGATGCCCGCCGCATCAGTGCCAGGTCATAAGCGCGGATAACATCACTCCGGCGCAGCATACCAATTAACTTGGTGGGATCATCACGATCCACAACAGGCAAACGACCAATATCCCTGCTACTCATCCGGCGCATCACCTGGTCCACAGTTTCATCCGGGTAGGCAATGACCAGGTTGCGCGAGCAGATCTCACCCACAGTCTTGTTTTGCCACCCCGGATGCGCCTGGGAGGCATCCAAATCCTGCAACGTCAGCATGCCAACCAGTCTGCCGTTCCTGTCCAGAACCGGCATGCCGTGGCGTTTCCGGTGGGTGAAAACATCAATTGCCGCCGGTATGAGGTCCGTATCCTGCACGGCAGACAGGTCAGGATTCATGACTTCCCCGGCACGTATGCCCGCCATGACTTCAATATCGCGACCATTTTCCAGTTGAATGCCATTGAGCGCCAGGGGTAAACGATACACCGACTCCCTTTGGATCCAGCGGGACACCAGGAGACTCACAGCCACGGAAAACATCAATGGAAGGATGATGTGATAATCGCGGGTCATTTCAAACAACAACAGGATGGCAGTCAACGGGGCGTGCACCGTCCCGGCTAACACAGCCGCCATCCCCACCATGGCAAACGCCGGGGGTGATATGAGCATACCGGGAAATGCCATGCCAGCCAGTTTTCCAAACAACCCGCCCAAGACTGCCCCCAGGAAGAGCGCCGGGGCAAAAACACCCCCCACGAAACCACCACCAATGCTGGCTGGGGTCAGAATCAACTTGGCAATCAGCAAAAATAACAAAAGGTGAATTGGAAAATTTTGATGACCCAATAGCCCTTCAATTGTGCTGTAACCTACCCCAAATATTTGTGGGAGGAAGATGCCTGTCACTCCAACGAGCACCCCGGCGATTGCAGGTTTTAACCAGGCGGGGACAGCCAGCCTTGAAAACGTAGCGCGGGAAAAATAAATCAGGCGAATATACCCGGCTGCCAGCGGACCAGCAAGCAAGCCCAACACCAGATAGAGGGGGAGTTCTGCGGCAGAACTCAGGGAATAGGCAGGGACAAGGAATGCAGGCTGTGATCCGGAGACTGCCTGGGTAAAGATGGATGAAATAACCGCCGAAATGGCAGCAAAGGCAAACGAGGCATTACTTAATTCCCCCAACAACACTTCCAGTGCAAAAAACACCCCGGCAATTGGCGCATTAAAAGCAGCCGCTATGCCCGCAGCAGCGCCACCGGCAACCAGTGTCCGCACACGGTCTTCTGAAAACCGCATAATTTTTCCAACCAGCGACCCAAAATTGGCACCCACCTGGACGGAAGGATCCTCCGGACCGACAGAAGCACCAGAGCCAATGGATATTGCCGCCAGGGTGACACGAATGGGCATTTTCTGGTAGGGGAGCCTGCCACCAGCCAGAGCACATGCCTCAATAATACCCGGTACGCCATGGTATTTCTCCCTGCCAATCCAGCGGCTGGCAGCCAAGCCCACTGCCAACCCGCCCAGGATGGGAAGGAATGCCACATTCCATCGACCCAACGGTGCAAGCGTACCCGCCAGTGTGTGAAACATGAATCCTTCAAACAAGGAAATCAATTGTTTAAATGCCCAAACACCAGCGCCAGCCAGTAAACCCACCCCAACTGCAGCAATCCCCATTTGCATGGATTCGGGCAGAGTCAAACGGCTGCGCAGCCTGGAAACCAGGACAGCAAGGGAAAATGGTGGATTGGTATCCATGACCAGCCTGAGGGTCATTATATCCCAATCAGAGTCACAAAGATTCACACACAGGAATAATCCGACACCCCACCCTGTTTTGCTGTGTGTGGCGATAATGCCCGGAGTTTTTCACTTAAAGTACAATCATATTGAACCGAACATTCATCATAACTACTGGATGTTGGGCGCGCCATGGACTATCGGTTCCAAGGCATGGCGGTTTGTGAGTATTATAGGGAACTTGTGACAATGAAAGAGGTCAGGAGATGTTTCAAAGCTGCATCCATTCCAGTTCACATGGATGCCATTCTTACCCGGATCTCCAACATCAGGAGAGGGATTTATTGATTGGGTTTTTGCTTAAACTGGTTATATAAAAAGTGTCCCAGAAGAATGATCCCAATCAGAATCAGCAGTCCCTGAAGAAATCCCAGGTCCGGGGCAGGGGCAGGGGCTGATACCGGGCTGGAAACCGTAATTGGGTTATTGATTGCTTTTACAATCGGTTCAAATACCATGTCTGTACCAGAAAAAACAAACCCCAAACCGGCAACAATTTCAAGAAAATTTTTAAATCTTGATTCCATCACTTGCCTCCAGAATTGAAAATATTAATATAATTTTCATCATATTGCTCATATTATTGCACATTTTTATTTTTAATGATTAAAATATTATTAGTAGTGGACAATTCATCCCAATCCAAATGACAAACGGCTCCATTGCCCAGGAATCATCATGCAGATTCGCAATATGGATTGAGAAACAGACAAAGGGTCTGCTCCAAAGAAAACAAAAACCACCCTGCCGGGTGGTTTGAATTGGCGGGAGGCTGGTTAGAACAAGCCAAAGAAACGAAACAGCGGACGGGCGGCTGCCATACCGGGCCAGGGGATGGCTGCCAGCATCAGCAGGAAGGACAGGACAAACCAGAGTGCGGAGCGGCGAAACTTGAGGCGATCTGTTACCGCTTTTTTGGCTGCCCCCACGCCCACGTGGGCAAAAATCAACGCCACAATCATCACCAGCCAGTGTTCCACTGCAAAGAAACGCACCGATGCCGTTGACATGGCAGCGCTCATATCCGCAGCAAGAACGCCAAACCAGCCCTTTGTGAAGAACAAAATGACACCCAGTAGAAGCTGAAGGTCAAACAGCCCGGCGTAGAGGCTGCCGGAGCGGGCATCGGCGGAGGTGTAGATCTTTTTGCCCAGCCAGCCGGAAAAGGCGCGCACCAGGGCAATCACGGCAAGGATGATCACCACCCAGCGGGTGAGGTTGTGGAGGGTCTGCAAAATCAGGTTGAGTGTGCTCATCAGTTAACTCCTTGTGAATTTGATTCATTTTACACGATGCCGCCCCGGACTTCCAATGAGTGTGCAAGGTTGGCAATAAATTGCAGTACAATCAGGTCTGAATTTCATTCCCCATCATTTTCAAGTTGAAAGAGGATCACCATGAATATCCTGATTTTATATGATACTGCCTTTGGCAATACCGGGCAGGTTGCGCAGGCGATTGGCTCCGCCCTGGAAGACCGGGGATCGGTGCGGGTACTCAAGGTCAGCGAGGCAAGCCTGGCAGACCTGCAAGGCGTGGATGTGCTGATTGCCGGTTCACCCACCCAGGCATTTCAACCCCTCAAGGGGCTGACCGCCTTTTTGAAGAGCATCCCTCCCGGCGGATTAAAGGGGATGCGGGCGGCTGCCTTTGACACGCGCGTGGACGTGCAGGCGGTTGGTTCGGGATTCCTGACCTTGATGGTGAAGTTGTTCGGTTACGCCGCCGAGCCAATCTCCCGGATGTTGAAAAGCAAGGGAGCGGAAATCCTGCTCCAGCCGGAAGGGTTTTTCGTACTGGACAAGGAAGGACCGCTCAAGGACGGGGAGATGGAGCGTGCGGCTGGCTGGGCGCGGCAGATTTCATAAGGTTTAACACCCCAACATCAATATTAAATTGCATCCCCCGCAAGCAGAATGGGAAAACCTTTCGCTTGCGGGGTTACCATTTGGATATAACGGCTTATTCACATCCTGGATTTCGGGTAAAATGGACCCGGAAGTCCAAATTATTTGTATTTTTGCGAGATTTGGGAGATATTTCATGAAAAAGTCTGAAACGCATGAACTTGATCAATATCTATCAGGAGCAATTGAACGCTTCCATCAGGAACGGATTCAAATGATTTCCCAAATATCTTTATCCACCTTGCTAATGGATCCAGTACAAATCATTCTGAATTTACAAGGAGATAACGCGAGAAAATTTATCGAAGGCTTATTGGTTAACTATTTGTCTTGCCAGGAAGGTGAATTATTCAACGGAATGATGAAGCATTTAGCAATCCATATTGCGAATACAACACATGAGTGCTTCCAATCTCCTTTTCCCGGGATTGATCTAATATTCGCGATTGGTGGCATACTTTATATAATTACCATCCAAACAAACCCTGCTATCATAGCTAATGCTGACAATCAAATATTCTCTTTGATTACTAAAGAGCAAGGTTCATCCCTAACCAAAACAGATCGTGAAGTTGTAAAAGTTATTGGTAATTTTTTTGGTAATGCACCATCCAACGGTAATGACCATGGCACACTTACACTGGAGGGCAAGGATTTTTGGGCACTTCTTTCCAACAACGACACCCTTTATCTTGACATGATCGAATCGATAACTTTGCTACTTGATAAGTATTCATACCAATATCAACTTGCCAAAGGAGTAAAAATTGATTCACTAACAAATCAATTTATCATGCAATTTTGCGATCAGACAGGAGTAATAAATCGGAAATTATTACTCCAATAACCCGCCGCAAAATTTCTTGATTCTTAAATTATTTATTAAAGATTCCAGCCAACATTAGGACTGAATTCGCAACAAGGTATAATACCAAAGGAAATCTCACAAAAAGGTTAATCCATGATTGATGATCTTGAATTAGTAACACTTGATGAAGCTGCCCAAATAGTAGGAAAAACAACTCATAATATTCGAGACTATATTCAACGCGGAAGAATTAATAAATACAATAAAAATGGCGAACTCATATTAAAAGCCAGTAATGGGGATTTACGTGTTTCATTGAAGGAATTGAAAATTTTTCTTTCCTTGGTGGAAATTGGGGAAGAAAAACATCATCATGCAGGTCTTCACCCGGAATTAGGGTTTTACAATCTTCCTGAACATCAAAGAACGAAGCATGTGCATCGTTTACACCCCTATCTGGGCAAATTTATTCCCCAATTGGTCGAATGGTTCCTCCAAAGATATTTTATGCCTGATGCGATCATTCTCGATCCATTTATGGGCTCAGGTACCACCCTTGTCCAAGGCAATGAAATGGGGATGCACACAATTGGCATCGATATTTCCCCATTTAACTGCCTTATAGCAAAGGTAAAAACCGATAAATATAACTGTGAAAAAGCTCGCACAGAAATATTGGAAGTTGAAAGACGAGTTAAAACGTTTTCACAGTACTTGACCCATTCTCCTGCAGTCAATCTATTGTTGTTCCCGGATGAAAAAATGGAAGGTTTACAAGAAAGCCTTCTCTCTGAATGTCAAAGCGATTATTTGCATTCATGGTTTGCTCCGAGAACTCTGCTTGAAATGTTATATTATCGCAGATTAATTCCCCATTATTATTATCAAGATTTACTAAAAATTGTGTTAAGCAGAGCAGTTCGATCTTCCCGACTTATTCCTCATTATGATTTAGCAACACCAAAAGCCCCCCTTCCTGTGGGGGAACAATATTGGTGCCGTAAACATAATCGCTTCTGTACCCCCATCGATAATTGTATTGAAAAAATCCATGCTTATAGTGAGGATACAGCACGCCGTATCACTGAGTTCGATGGATTAAGGTCAGACAAAACCGTTACAATTATCCAGGGCGACAGTCGATCAATTCAACTTAATGAACATTATCCAGATGTGTTGGGTAATCGGTTAATTGATGGAATTTTTACCTCCCCGCCTTATGTCGGTCAAATCGATTACCACGATCAACACATATACGCCTATGAACTATTTGGGTTTCCTCGCCAGGACGAATCGGAAATTGGTCCCAAGAAAAGCGGTAAGTCAAAACTGGCACAAAATAAATACGTTGAAGGAATTGCCGAAGTATTCCGGAACATATTACCATTTGTTAAACCTGACGGCACAATATTTATTGTGGCAAATGATCGTTTTGATTTATATCCTGAAATCGCGCGCTTAAGTGGAATGTTTATTCAGGAAGAATTTCATCGTGCTGTTACAAAACGTACAGAGCAAGGTAATGACCCATACCAGGAAACAATATTTATGTTAAAAAAGGAGCATAAGTAATGCCGCTTCCAAAACATCAAATTGACGAAATCATCGATCTACTGGTTACTCAAATTCGGCGCAAGCTGGAAACATATAATCCCGAAACCAACTCAATGCCATTCCATACCAGATTGTTAGGGAAAGATCGGATGGCATTATATTCATTCATTCAATCCATTAACACTACACTTGGCACATCAGTTTTTGAACAAGTCGCTGTTCTCATTGGTACGCCACGTTTTCAGAGAATTGAAAGACAATATACCATCGGAACTCAAATGAGTTCAAGTGCACAAAGTTTAATTCAAGATCTGATGGATGGATTAAGAACATCAACAATAAAACCGGATAAATCAAGAGAAACTATTGATATTTTGAATGTTTCTGGCGAGGGTAACAGCAGGAGTGTGAAAGCAACACGTGTTGATTTATTCATCATTGACGAACATGGAACTGAATACTATATAGATATTAAAACTGCAAAACCAAACATTGGGGATTTTGTAGGATA
>JAGVUS010000299.1 GCA_019136175.1 Chloroflexota bacterium
AGCGTGGAAAAAATGGGAAGAATGACGAATACAAAAATGAAGATTCCGGAAAATAACAGGCTCATGAAGAGAACCGGATCCCGGGAGATGAGCGTAAATTCGCGAATCCGCCGTACAACATCGTCAAGCCAACGGTTTTTTTGATGGATTTGCCCGGAAGAAGTTTGCATGATCCTCCTGAAATAAAATTCTGGGCGGCATGCGCCGCCCAGAACTTAACGAGACGCAATTACTGCTTCAAATTTTCTGCAGTGGCGATCTCGTTTGTAAATTTCTCAACATATTCTTTCTTGTGTTCACCAGCCCAGATGAAATCATAGTCAATCAAATTGACTTCCATCAGTTCGGGGTGGGAGAGTTCCACACCATTGACTGTGGGAGCCTGGTACGCTGCATAGACTGGTCCCAATGCCTGAGTTTCCGGGGTCAGCGCCCAGTCAAACCACAGCTTGGCAGCCTGTATATGCTTGGCACCCTTGATAATGCCCATGCCGCCGATTTCATAACCAGTGCCTTCCTCAGGGAAAGTCAACTTGAGCGGGAGCTTGTTATTCTCAATTTCATTAACAATATCGTGTGAGAACACAATACCCACGGCAGCTTCACCCTGACCAACAAACTTGGCAGGGGCGGCACCACTCTTGGTGAATTGTGCCATCTGACCGGCATATTGCTTGATGTACTCCCAACCCGCTTCCTCGCCGCGAAGCTGGATAATGGTGGCGAGGGCAGTATAGGAAGTTCCCGAGGTGGAGGGATGGGCAACCATGATCTGTCCCTTGAATTCGGGTTTCAGCAGGTCATCCCAGGAAGTGGGGGCTTCCACGCCGGGGTGGGCTGCCAGCCAATCGGTGTTGGTAGCAAAGCCAAGCGTCCCGACATAAATACCAGCCCAGTAATTGTCCACATCCTTCATCTTTTCTGGGTCACGGATGTTCGCCATGTTGGGCGAGTTGTACTGCTCCAGCAAGCCTTCCCCCTTTGCTGCCACAAAGCTGTCGATGGGTCCGCCCCACCAGATATCAAAAGTGGGATTGTCCTTTTCCGCCTGGATGCGAGCCAGGGCTTCGCCGGACGACATACGGACGTAGTTCACCGTGATCCCGTACTTGGCTTCAAATTCCTGCTTCATACCCTGGCACCACTGTTCCTGCGGGGTGCAAAGGACATTCAGCTCTGTATCGGTGATCTGCTCGGTGGGCGCAGCAGTTGGCGCTGCGGTTGTACAGGCTGTCAGTACTGCCGCAAGGACAAGCATAACAGCCATCAGGAAACGAAATTTTTTGCCAGACATATTTCTCCTCCGGATGAAATGGGAATTGGATATCCTGCGATATCCCGGAATGCTGATCAGTTCGAATTATCAGAACAGAACAGCTTAAACATTATGGATTTTCTTGGTTGACTTGTCAAGCTACAAACGTTGGAATAATCCTGATAAATATCAGGTATTTCACGGTTTTGCGGCTTTGGGAATAAATTTTAACGAGAAATATCACTGTCCTGAACCATCCAGGCGGGCTTTAATCACCCGGATATTGCTGTCTTCATCCGAAAAGGATTGCAGTGAATCATAAAAGCCGGTTCGTTTCACCATGGTCATCATTCCCTGCCCCTGTCCCACGCCAACCTCGAAACAAATCCACCCGCCATGGCGCAGGTAGCGTGGTGCTTCCCGCAGGAACCGGGTCATTACCTGGATGCCAAAATGTCCGCCATCAAATGCAAGGCGGGGTTCGTGGTGGACGATCTCGCCTGCCATTTTTTCGACATTGGCTGAGGAGATATATGGAGGGTTGCAGGTTATCAGGTCCATCTGTTGATGAAATCCGTCCTGTTCAAATGGTGCAAACAGGTCACCCACGAAGAAATCAACCCGTTCGGTGAGGTGCAAATGCTCTGCATTGCGTTTTGCCAGCGCCACTGCCTCCGGGGATACATCCGAACCAAACACCCGGGATTCTTTGACATAATATGCCAATGCCAGGGCAATGTTCCCGGAACCGGTGCAAATATCCATTGCCTGGATGATGTGACGTTCCTCGACAAGTGACCGGGCGGTTTCCACTGCTGCCTTGCCAAGGATTTCGGTTTCCTTGCGCGGGATCATTGCCTGGGGTGAAGCCAGGAACCCGATTCCCATAAATTCCTGGCTGCCAATCAGGTAGGCGAGCGGCGTACCATTTAACCTGAGGTCCACCAGTTCCAATACCTTTGCATATTGGTCATCCGTCAGGTGAGGTGGATGGAGTTCATCCGTTTGTTCCTGGCAGACATGCTGCCAGATGGCGCGCAGGGTGGTTTCCGGGGTTTCATCGGGTTTATCCGGTAAACCCGCCCAGGATGCCTTGAGGGTATTCAATAATTCGTTAAAACGGGCGGTGGAATTCATCACGTTTGCCTGGGGTTTGGGAGAAGAGAATTGGATTTCCCGTCTTTTTTCGGATCCATCTGGAAGAGCTTGAGATTATTATACGGTCTTTTTCCCAAATTGACTCCATCCATCTTTGCCGGGTACATCGAATGGATTACCAGATTCCTTCCTGCACAAACTTCTCGCGGATTAACCGGCTGAGTTCTGACCGCACCCGGCGCGACCGCCCATCTTGTTCCAGACGGATGTTATCCACGTAGTACCATAACTCAAGCTGGATGCTCTCCCCATTGAAAGACTTGATGGATACAACCGGATCCTTCCAATAACCGGGGATGATTTTAAATTCCTTGTCCAGCCAATCCAACAGGTTGGAGGAAAGATCATCCAGGCGCATTTCATTCCGATCATCGGTGGCATGAATGGTTCGTTTGAGTGCGTCCCACTTCAGGCGTAGCTGCTCATTCCGCGTCTCCCAAACCTTGCGCAAGCTCCAGTAATCCTTCGGATTCAGCCAGCCATCCGGGGCTTCGGACCATTCTGTTGCCAGGGAAAGCACTGTCCCCAGGTTGGCTTCAGCAGGAGCAAGAAACTGGCAATAAATTTCCTGCCGTTCCGCCATGGTCAAGCCCTTGATTTCCCGGCTCTTGATCCCGCGAATCAGGTTTCTGATGGATTCCTTGAAAATTTCCAGGTGGGCATTCAGTCTGCCTTCCAATTCCAGGCGCGGGATGGTGCGTTCGTTCCGATCTGCTTCGTCCATCAGGGACCGGTGGGCGGGTGGATCGGATGAAACCAGTTCCGCCTGGTTGCGGATGTGTTCCGCTATTGCCTGGATTTTGGGCAGTTTCGCCGGGATATTGGAGGAAAGTACTGCCGGATGCCCGGCTGCCACCAGGCATAATATTTCCTGTACGTGGGTCAGGTTTGACCTGGCAGGAACGGTTACTTCAATGCTGTATTTCTGTTCGGCGGTGGGCTTGGTGAGGTTGATGATGGGTTCCGCAGCCAGGATTTTATTGGGCATGAAAATGGTTGCCTGTTCATCCAATGAGAAAAGCATGGTGGAACGCAATCCCAGCCGTTGGACTTCACAGATTCGACCATCTCCCAGCAGAATCAGGTCGTTTTTTCGAAACGGTGCTTCCATCAAAAGGCTCAATCCGCTGAACACGTTGGAAAGTGTTTCCTGGAGGGCGAGTCCCAGCACCAGCCCCAACACCCCGGCACCAAGCAGGACGGAACTGATATTTACGCCCCACATGGGCAGGATGATCAAAGCGGATATGGTAATAATCAGCAGGGGACCAAACAGGTTGAGCACCGGGATGAGGACATCATCCACCTGGCTTTCGGTGCGCATTGCCCACCGGTTGCCATAATAAACAATTACATCCCGCAGAATCCGTCCCAGGATGTGGGCAAGGATCAGCACCAGCAGGGTATTGCTGATCCGTTCAATAGTAATGATTGCCTGGTCAGTGAAAGAGATCAATCGCAGGGATGCGTGGGCACCATACAGGAGGATGAGCAGGACGATGGGGCGCCGCAGGATGCCCAGGAGGATATCTTCCAGGTCACCGGGAAGGGTGCGTGTGACCAGTTTCAACAGCCGCATCAACAGCAGGTTGACCAGGAGCGCAATGATCAGCCAGGCAGCCAGGTTGATTAGAAAGGAAGCCAGCGGCGTTGCCAGGATTTCAAAGCCGGGCGGCAGGGGGATGGAATACCAGAGCAATTCCAACATGAAAAAATCCTTAAGTTAAGATGATATGATAATAGCATAAATATGGTCTAAATAATAGTATTAATTTCTTGGGGTTCAATTTATCAGGTTTGTATAATGTTGCCAGGTGTTGAACTTGCCGTTCGGATTGGATTGATTTATGATGATATGCAATGGTTCACAAAGCGGAGAGTGTCACTTGAAAGGAAAAAAACTACTATTACTGATCATCGTTCTGGTGGGTGGGATTCTCGTCCTGGGGAGTTATGTGTGGGGTTTTCAATCCCATCCGGAAGCAGGGGATGTCCTTTGGGGCGGGGTGCCGGAATCCATCCAACCGTACTACACCCTCGGGATGGTTGCAGGAGCACTTGGATATTTTTTCTACACGTACTTTCTTCTCTTTTCATTGGATGAATCCACCGCCCGGGTTGGAACCCGTTGGGGGTATGGCATCTTCCCATGGTTGTATCTGATCATTCTGATTCCCTCTGCGCTCTGGCTGCCGTTGAGTTATCTGGCAACTGACCAGGCAGGCACGTTTTGGGTGTGGCTGGTGCGGTTTGACCTGCTGCTGGTTGCGCTTGGCTCCATTGGATTGTTAATAGCACTTCTCAACGTGAATCCGAAAGTTCCCCGCCTTGCCCACCAGTTGGCTGTGGCGGGGATTATCCTGTTTTCTCTCCAGACCGTTTTGTTGGATGCTGTGATCTGGGGAATTTCTTTCAAATAATTGCTATGACTCTTTTTGAATTTTGTGTAAGATTATCCTAATACTTTTACGAGGGAGACATCCATGACCATTCGAATTGTTACGGACAGCACATGTGACCTTCCGCAGGAAATCATTGACCAATACCATATAACGGTTGTGCCGCTGTTCATCCAGATCGGCACCAGGGAATACCGTGACGGTGTAGATTTATCCCGGGAGGAATTTTATGAAAAACTCCCCGAACTGCGTCCCCATCCCACCACTGCCGTCCCCGGTATTGACTTGTTTGTCCAGACGTACGAGCGACTGATCCAGGAAGGGGCAACCCAAATTATATCCATCCACATTTCGCCCAAGCTGAGCGGAGTTTTAAGTGTTGCGAAGGTGGCTGCTGAACGAATCACATCCATCCCGGTGACCGTCCTGGACTCCCGTTCCCTTTCCATGGGAACGGGTTTCGCGGTTTATACAGCTGCGGAGGCAGCCCTGGAGGGTCATCCGATTGAAAAAATTCTCGATCTGCTGGAAAACCAGATAACCCGAACACGGGTGTTTGCTGCACTGGATTCCATGCAATATCTCCAACGCAGCGGACGGGTGAGTTTCGCCATCTCCACCATCGGCAATTTTCTGCACATCAAGCCACTGCTGAAGATGCACAATGGGGAATACGGAACGGAAAAGGTGCGCACACGCCGCAACGCCATGCTGCGCCTGATTGAAATGCTCGGTGAGCATTTCCCCTACGAGCGGGTTGGCATCCTGTATTCCGGTGCTGCTGACCGGGCTCGCGAGTTGCTGGACGAGGTACGCGAATTGCTGCCAATGGACAAGGTCTGGTTTGGAATTTTAAACCCGGTGCTGGGCACCCACCTGGGACCCGGTGTGGTCGGTTTTATTACAATTGCCAAGGAATAAAAAAGGAGAATCCATGTCTTTTCTTGAAGTATATGCAATTGCCCTGGGTGTCATTATCGGCTTGATGACTGTCCTTTGGCTGGTCAGCCTGGCATTAAAAAATTCCAGCATCGTGGATATTTTCTGGGGGACGGGGTTTGTGATTGCCGGGTGGACATACTTCCTCCTGACGCCGGAAGGTTACCTGCCCCGCAAGCTCTTGATTGCCATCATTGTAACAATCTGGGGACTGCGTCTTTCGCTGCATATCTTTCTCCGCAACAAGGGCAAACCGGAGGATTTCCGCTACCAGAAATGGCGCGGGGAAAACGGGCAATCCTGGTGGTGGCGCAGTTTTTTCAAGGTGTTTCTCCTGCAGGGCGTGCTGCTTTGGATCATCTCTGCACCACTGCTGGCAGCGCAATTCCGCGGCACCCCCGACAGGCTGACGATCCTGGATTTCCTTGGACTGTTCCTCTGGGCGGTTGGCTTCTTCTTTGAGGCAGCGGGGGATTGGCAGCTTGCCCGGTTCATTAAAGATCCTGCCAACAAGGGTAAAGTGATGGATCGCGGGGTTTGGCGTTACACCCGCCATCCGAATTATTTTGGTGACTCTGCCCAGTGGTGGGGCTATTACCTGGTCGCTGCTGCAGCTGGCGGCTGGTGGACTATCTTCAGCCCAATCCTGATGACCCACCTGTTGGTGAATGTTTCCGGGATGGCGCTTCTGGAGAAAACCATGTCCCAACGTCCGGCGTACCGGGAATACATGACACGAACCAGCGGATTTATCCCCTGGTTTCCGCGAAAGAAGTAAGGTGGACCTGACATGAAAATTGCCAAAATCATCTCCCTGGCTGGTTTGCTTGCCATGACTGCTGTCCTGGTGTATGGCTTCACCGTTGGAGATTTCTCGGCGGATGGGGCAATCATCCTGTCCAATCCGTGGGGAATCGTCTCAATGGTGGACCTGTACGTGGGCTTTATCCTGTTTTCCGGCTGGATCATCTTCCGTGAAAAAGCCTTGCTGTCTTCCATTCTTTGGGTGGTGCTGATGGTGGTGCTGGGCTTCTGGGCAGGTTCGTTGTACACCTTCCTGGCGCTGCAGGGCAGTCAGGGAGACTGGAAGCGGTTCTGGATGGGAAAACGTGCGGATTAGTGGATAAGGAGAACAAGAAATGACCTTCCTGCAAATTCTCAAAATTATAGCTGCCCTGGGGACGATTGCCACGGGCTTGCTGTCGCTCCTGCGGCCGCGTTCCATCAAGGATTTCACGGGGCTGGAGGCATCCAGCCCGCGTGCAGTGACGGAGATCCGCTCGGTGCTGGGCGGATTGTTCGTTGGGGTCGGGCTGGCGCCTTTTCTCCTGCCGCACCCGGCAGTTTTTCAAACGCTTGGAGTCATGTACCTGGCAATTGGACTGGTTCGAGCGGTTTCGATGGTGGTG
>JAGVUS010000271.1 GCA_019136175.1 Chloroflexota bacterium
TATGTGTTTTTGGCTTCGCCCGGGTTGTAACATGCCTGTCCAAACAGGGCTGCCTGCTGGTCGCCCAAATCACCGGCGATGGGAATGCCATTCATTGCACCAATTCCATAGCCAAAAATTTGGGAGGAGGATTGGATGACGGGCAGCATCGAACGGGGAATTCCCATTTGGGAGAGGATATCCTCGTCCCAATCCAGTGTTTTCAGGTTCATCAAAAGGGTGCGGGATGCGTTTGTCACATCAGTACCGTGAACGCCTCCGCGCACACCACCGGTAAGGTTCCAAATCAACCAGGTATCCATATTCCCAAAAAGAGCGTCACCCTGGTTGGCTGCCTGTTGAAGTCCTGGGACATTTTCAAGAAGCCAGCGGATTTTGGGACCGGAAAAATAGGTTGCCAGGGGTAATCCGGTCTGCTGTCGGAAACGATCCATCCCCCCCTCACTGGCAAGCTGGTTACAAATGATATCCGTACGGGTATCCTGCCAGACAATTGCATTATGATATGGAATGCCAGTGTGACGATCCCAGATAACTGCTGTTTCCCGCTGGTTTGTTATTCCAATGGCTGCCACATCCTCCAACCCGAGGCTGGACCTTCTTAATGCGTTGGTGAATACTTCCTGTGAATTTTGCAGGATTTCCATTGCATTATGCTCAACCCAACCCGGGCGGGGATAAATTTGGCGGTGTTCTTTCTGGTCCATCCCCACGCTGTTTCCCTGATGATCAAACAGAATGCAGCGGGTACTGGTTGTGCCCTGATCAATTGCAGCAATAAAATTTGTCATCCGGTTTTCCTCCAGGTGCACCTAACTCGAAGAAATTTGAGTGATTATAAATTCTCAAGAAAAAATTCACCGATTTTTTCCTCCATGTATTCCCGGTCTGATTGGGATCGCACAGAGTGCCGGGCATTGGGGAGAATCAGGAATTGATAAGGTTTTCCGGAAGAGATGAATGCCTGAATTAAGCGGGTTGAATGACGGAAATGGACATTTTCATCAATCAGCCCGTGGATAATGAGAAGCTTTCCTGTAATATTCTCCACATCGTTCAAAACGCTGCTGGATATGTACCCAGAAGGGTTTGATTCGGGGGTGCCCATGTAGCGTTCGGTGTAATGTGTGTCGTATCCTTCCCATTCTGTCACTGGGGCACCGGCAATAGCTGCCTTGAACATTCCCTTTTTACTTTCCAGGCAGCGACATGCCATATAGCCACCATAAGACCAGCCGCACACGCCAACATGTCCTGGTATGCCATACCCCTGATTGAACAACCACAAAAGACCATCCTCCTGGTCTTCCACTTCCAGGTGCCCAAGATCATGCCGGATTGCACTTTCAAATTCCAACCCCCGGCGGGCAGAACCGCGATTATCCACAATAAAAACCACAAACCCCAAGCTGCGCAGGTATTGGGCACGCATGGCGCTCGTCATATTCCAGCTGTTGGTTACCATTTGGGCATGTGGTCCTCCGTAAACCAACACAACCACAGGATGTGGTCCCTCGTCCCTGGAATTTGATGGAAGGTACAAAGCTCCAAATAATTGCACCCCCGACCGGTTTTTAAAATCCACCAACCTGGGAGGAGTGAGTGCATATTCCTGGATGCGGGGATCCTGGGCAGCAAACAGGGTTGCCAATTCCTGGTTATCCTCCAGGGAGCGAAGGGTGATTTGGGGAGGGTCCTGGATGGAATGCCACGTGTCAATATAGCGTTTGTGTGAGTGGTCTATGACCACGGAGTGCATACCGGGTTGGGTGGTGATTTGCCTGGCTTCACAACCATCATAATCCACCATGTACAGGTGGGATTCAAGCGGAGAGTTGCGCGTGCCTGTGAAATAGATTTTCCGCTGATCTTGATCGACAGCTGCAATCGAATCCACGATCCACTCTCCACCAGTCAGTGGACGGATTAACCTGCCAATTCCGTCAAACAAGTAAAGATGACGATATCCTGTTTTCTCAGAAGCCCAGATAAAACCCGGCTCTCTGCTTTTACCGAAACCGCGCAATGGAATGAACATATCGTGCAAATTGATCCAGGTCTGGCTGGTTTCGGTTAACAGGATGGTCTTCTTTCCTGTATGGATATTCATGATCACCAGGTCCAGGCGAGTCTGCTCACGATTTTCCACCTGGACGGCTAGTTGTCCGTCAGGTGTCCAGTGCACACGGGCGATGTACTGCTCGGGATCCTCTCCAAGGTCAAGCCAGAGTGGGTCTCCACCAGTGCGTCTGACAACTCCCAGTCGAACATGGGCATTTTGTTTCCCCGCAAATGGATATCGAATGACATCCCGGGTGATGGCATCAACGGGGGCTTGCGCCTGGTGAATGATGGTATATTCCGGTATGTGGGCGTCATCCACTTCTTCAAATGCAATCCATTCGCTGTCTGGAGACCACCAAAAGCCATGACTGCGTCCCATTTCCTCCTGGGCTATGTATTCTGCCAGTCCATGGGTTCGTCCCTCCAGATTGGCGCCTTTGGTCAGTTGGGCAGGCTGTCCTCCCGATATGGAAATGACATGAAGTTCGTTTTCCTGAACATAAGCAACCCAGTGATCGTCTGGAGAAATTTGGGGATCCAGAACCGGAAACTGGCTTCCATCCACAAGCTGGCGAAGGGGTTGATCGGGGTGATCCAGGATAAAGATGGACCCCAGCAATGGTAAAAGAAGAAATGATTTCCGGTTTGCCCACTGGTATTGTGAAATCCCAAGCGCCATCATGCGCTGGCGTTCCCGGCGGAGTTTCTCTTCGGGAGAAATATGATCCTCACTTGCGCCTTTCATGCCAAGATCTGCCAGTTCGTGGACTTCCCCATTCTCTGGCAGGAATGCAAACAGGCGGTTAACCAGGTTGCTTTCCGGTGCAAACAGATATGTGATGAGATGGTCATCGGGTGTAAATGACAGCGATGAGGGAATGTTCCAGCCGGGTGCTGGCAACTGGGAGACGTCCCGGGGTGTGATGGGGGATTTGGATGGGTACATGAAAGGATCCTGAGTTTATGGGATAAGTTAATGGGCTAATTTCGATTGAACCAGGTCGATCAATACTGGATATACCAGGTTTATCTTTTGATTGGGGTTGGTGGGATCAATAAGATCATGCGGCAAATTGTGCTGGATATCAAACTGATAGGTTTGGACGGCAGGGTGCAATGATTTCCAAAGGTTCACCATCCCGAGTGCAAACTCGTTATTCACCAGCCGATCATTATCATTAAGCACCATGCAAATGGAGCGGGCGGCTGGTGGTTTACGGCGGGCTTGTCTACGGGCGGACAGACCCAGCCGGATGATGTTAAAGAGGGCATGGGTGGAGATGCGGGCATGGGTATGGGGTCGCTCTGGGTTGGCGGAGCGGGTATTTTGATCCCACCAGCGGTTTATGTTTGGCATTGCAAGGAAAAACAGGGATGCAATTGGCGTGAGGACGGATGGCAGAAAATGAAAACCAAGTGCGGGCGAGATGGGGAGGGCAAAATGAATCTCCGACCGCACCTGGGCTGCCCAGGTGGTCATGACCCCTCCCATGGATAAGCCGCCGACAATCACTTTGTGTCCCAAGCCAACGGCAATATCCACGCACTCGTGAATGGTTTCCTGCAGAATTTGGGCTGTCAGGGATTGAGTTTCATCGGTCAGGGCGTCCACCTGTCCGTGGAAAGGCACCCGGGGGATCAATACATTGGCGCCCAATTCATAACACAGGCTCCCCAGTTGTCGGAACTGGAATGGGCTGCTGGTATATCCATGGAACCAGACAACTGCCCAATCGCTGATCTTTCCCTGATCCAGGAATACTGTCTTTGAAAGCGGATGAATATCGCTGCCGTCACTGGACTGCAAGGACTTGATTCTCAGAACAGCTTCCTGGTAGGAACGTGATGGATTGGGGTGTGGAGTCAATGAAGCTGATTTCATTTCTTACCGATCAACACGAGGAGATAGAGTAATTATATCTTGGTTAAAACAAACCCGGACACTGCTCAGAGCATTACTCCAAAAATCTGAAATTAATAAAATTATGATGAAAATACTCTTTTATTGGTCCTGATTGGAAGTATAATCAGGCTATTGTGAGTCTGGCGAGGAACCGACAATCACAAAGATTAATTGCGATATTGAGTGAACCTTGAATAGAATGATCCAAACAAACGGGTTGCAGAACAAACTGCCTATTGCCACTGGGAACCGGCATCAGGTTTTTTTTGGCAGCATCCTTGCCAAAGTCATGCGTATGGTGATGGAGAGTGAATTGCAACTTGCTCCAACGCATTTATCAACAATTGTCCCTCCCCGCAGTGGACATTCCTATGTTTTATATACTCATGTTCCATTTTGCGAGAGCCTGTGCCCATATTGTTCTTTTAACCGGTATGTGTTTCAGGAAAATCGTGCCAGGAAATATTTCGAAAACCTGCGCTCAGAACTTCGGATGGTGGCAGAGCAGGGATATACGTTTCAATCCATGTATATTGGCGGCGGAACACCAACCATCCTGGTGGATGAACTCGTTAAAACCATTGACCTGGCAAAAGAATTATTTGGTGTTCGGGATGTTTCTGCAGAAACCAATCCCAATCATTTAATTCCGGAAATCCTGGAGCCGCTGGTGGGGCGGGTGGATCGTTTATCAGTAGGTGTTCAAAGTTTTGATGATGGACTGCTGCGCCAGATGCGCCGGTATGATAAATATGGATCGGGTGATCAGATCGTGGAACGAATTCAGAAGGCGGTTGGAATCCTGCCGTCCCTGAACGTTGATATGATTTTCAATTTCCCAAGCCAGACTGAAGCCATGCTGAGGAATGACATTCATCGGGTCATTGAGACTGGCGCGGACCAGACCACATTTTACCCATTGATGAGCTCGCCTTCTGTTGAACAAGCCTTGGAGCGGTCTGTTGGGCACGTGGATCCTTCTCGTGAAGCAGCCTATTACCAGATTATCAATGAAGAGTTGGCGGGTGTTTACCATCCCCGTTCTGCCTGGACATATTCCCGCAAGCAGGATGTTTTGATTGATGAGTACATCATTGAGACAGAAGAGTATGTAGGGGTGGGATCCGGTTCGTTCAGCTATCTTGATGGCACATTGTACGTCAATACGTTTTCGTTGAGTGAATATAACCGGCTGGTGGAAAGCGGCAAGCCCTCGGTGATTGCCAGTCGAAAGTTTAACAGGCTTGCCCGGATGCAATATCGCTTCATGATCGAATTATTTGATCTTGCACTCAACAAAAAACGATTCAAGAACGATTTTCGGGTTCCCATTGAACTGGGTTTATGGAAGGAATTGGTATTCATGGCAGCTGCGGGTGTGTTCCAACCCGGCTGGTGGAAAAATCCAATCCTGGAATTAAATCCACGGAGCAAGTACCTGCTTGTGGTTTTAATGCGTGAATTTTTCAATGGCGTTAATACCTTGCGTGACCAGGCGCGGGCAGCCCTGCCAGACTGGGAAAAAGAGGTGTTGATGGGGGGACAACCTTGCGGGACAACACCGGTGCGCGGTACTGCCCACAAACCCGTCCGATACAAATAACACTCCATCTCAAAAATCATCATTCCCCGGCAGGCAGCTACCGGGGGAGTTGCGTATAATTGGGATATGAGCAGCGAAATATCATTCAATCAATATCGGTATCTTATCCAGGAAATTAACTTTCACAACCATCGCTACCACGTGATGGATTCCCCGGTGATCAGCGATGCAGAATATGATGCGTTGGTGGCAAGGCTGCGGGAGATCGAAGCAAAACATCCAGACTGGGTGCAACCCGATTCCCCCTCCCAACGGGCAGGGAGTGCACCGGCTGAAAAGTTTACAAAAATTCAACACCCGGCTCCTGTTCTCAGCCTGGCGAACGGATTTTCCCCTGATGATCTGCGTGCCTGGTACGAACGGATCCGCAAACTTGATGACCGGGTGGACTGCTCTGCATTCGTGGTTGAGCCAAAAATTGATGGCTTGACGGTGGTGCTGCATTACCGGAACGGGGAGTTTGTTCAGGGGGCAACCAGGGGTGACGGTGATGTGGGTGAGGATATTACTGCCAATCTTAGAACTATCCGCGCACTGCCATTGCGCATTCCGGTTTCCGGAGAGGATCCAACCCCTCCAGCCACCCTGGTGGTCAGAGGTGAGGTATTTATCACGATCGAAGATTTTGAGAAACTGAATCAGCGGCTGTTGGAAGCAGGGGAAAGGACCTATCTCAACCCGCGTAATACTGCTGCTGGATCGCTGCGCCAATTGGACCCCGGGTTGACTGCCAAACGACCCTTAACTATGCTGAACTATGCGATTGTTTATACAGACGGCGGGATGCCGGCAACCCAGTGGGAATTACTGGATTACCTGCGCATGCTTGGGTTTCCCGTCTCACCGGAAATTGAACTTTGTCCGGATATCGATTCTGCGATTTCTGCATGCGAGCGGTGGGTTGACAGGCGAGACAAGCTGCCCTATGAAGCTGATGGAGTTGTCATCAAGTTGAATGACCTGGCTTTGTCGGAATCCTTGGGGATTGTGGGAAAAGACCCGCGGGGAGCGATTGCCTACAAGTTCCCGGCGCGGGAGGTGACAACCCGGTTGATTGAGATTGGGATCAATGTGGGGAGGACGGGAGTATTAACCCCTTATGCCATTCTGGAACCCGTGGAGGTTGGCGGTGTGATTGTCCGCCAGGCAACCCTGCATAATTTTGATTTTATCGAGGATAAGGATATCCGGGTGGGTGATCGGGTACTTATCAAGCGGGCAGGGGATGTGATCCCCTATGTGATTGGTCCGGTAGTGGATGCCCGCACAGGAACAGAACAGGTTTTTGTGCCTCCAACAAAATGCCCGGACTGTCACCAGCCGGTGGAACACCTGGAAGGTGAGGTGGCATGGTATTGTGTGAATGCTGCCTGCCCGGCACAGTTGATCCGTCATCTGGAGCATTTTGTCTCCCGACCGGCGATGGATATTGTCGGGCTTGGCATCCGGATTGTGGAACAGCTTGTCGGTGCTGGCTTGATTCGGGACGTGGCGGACTTATATACACTGACCAAAGATCAGCTGCTTCAGTTGGAAGGTTTTGC
>JAGVUS010000025.1 GCA_019136175.1 Chloroflexota bacterium
GCCAGGAAGGCATTGGAAAACCGGGGATTACCCAAGGATGCACTGGAATTCCAAATGCTGTATGGCATCCGCCGGGATTTGCAGGAACTACTGGTGAGGGAGGGTTATCCAGTTCGAGTGTACGTCCCATATGGCACCCATTGGTATCCATACTTTATGCGGCGGTTGGCGGAACGCCCTGCCAATGTATGGTTCTTTATCTCAAATTTCTTCCACAAGTAGAGGTTGGCAGATGGAAGATCAACCGCGGCTGGCAATTGTCACCGGGGCTGCAGTTCGCTTGGGACGGGCAATAGCCACAGGGCTTGCCCGGGATGGATATGCAATTGGATTGCATTATTACCGTTCTTCCTTCCAGGCTGAAGAAACTGCTGAAGAAATCCGTTCCCTGGGGGTTCCAGTTTTTTTGCTCCCGGCAAATCTGGAGGATCCGGGGCAAATTCAACAGATGTTCCTGGAGATTGATAAAATTCCAATCCCTCTCCGGGTGCTTGTAAATTCAGCTGGAATTATGTTGCACCGCAATCTGACAGAGTGTTCATTGGAGAATTGGGATCATCTGATGCAATTGAACCTGCGGGCTCCCTGGTTGTGTGGTATAGAGGCAGCAAAACGGATGACGGATGGCAGCTGTATCATCAATATTACCGATACCGGGGTGGAAAAAAACTGGACCGGATATGGACCCTACCTGGTCAGCAAATCCGGGTTGGACACTTTGACGAAACTGATGGCAAAAGAATTTGCCCCCCGCATCCGGGTCAATGCAGTTGCTCCAGGGTTTATCCTTCCCCCTCCTGGCTTTGAACAGGAGAGATGGGATCAATTGGTACAAAAATCACCAGCCGGACGCAGCGGGAGTGAAAATGATGTAGTGGAAGCAGTTCAATTCCTGGTCCAAAATACATTTGTTACCGGTGAAACCCTGGTCGTGGATGGCGGATACAGGCTTGTCTAAGGTGGAATAATGGAAGAATCCCCCAGTAATTTATTGAATTTTCTGGTTCGCTGGATTCATCCCTGGCAATTATTGGCGGGCTTGGCATTTTATTGCCTGGGAGTTGGAGTCGGGTACTATACCGGGTTTCCGATCGACGCTGGCGTGTTCTGGATTGGTTTGTCGATTATTATCTCGCTGCTCCTATCCTGGCAATACATTAAGGGATACTATGCACTGTTGTTTTTACCCGTAAACCGGAAGCGGACCAACCTGCAAACCAAGCGAATTCATGAAAGCGGGTTGTTGCTTGTCATCTTTACCTTCCTGGCGATCGGTGCCGTGCTGACTGTGATACTTTTTGCCCGCGAGAAAATGAACCTGCCAGCACTGGTAATCATCGGAATGGCGTTACTGCTGGTATTTTTCGATGCAATTCCACCATTCGGGCTGGCTTCCCGCGGGTATGGAGAGGTTACCCGGGCGGTTATCATCGCCAACCTGATCCCAGCGCTTGGTTTGACGTTGCAGTCCCCTTCCTTTTTGCCTTTTTTAATGAAATTGGTTTTTCCATTGACATTGTTGATCCTGGCGATTGAATTGGCAATTTCCCTGGAAGGGTATGGACAGGATTTATCCACTGGAAGGCTGACCTTGATGGTCCGCATTGGCTGGGAACGGGGTATTCCTCTTCACAATATCCTGATCCTGGCGTTTTATCTTCTTATTGGTGTGGCTGTCCTGACCGGGCTTCCCTGGTCGTTAAGCTGGCCTGTTTTACTGACCCTGCCGGTTGGGTTATTTCTCATCTGGCAAATGCTGCAACTGGCTGCGGGTGCAAAGCCGCGCTGGAAACTGTTGCGGTATACAGCGGTTGGTTTGCTGGTTGTGATACTCTACCTTTATATGTTTGGATTATGGATATAGACCATGCCTGAATTTATTCAACTTATTCCTCCACAAGATGCGCTTGCTCGATGGTTTGAGGCTTTGGGTTTACCGGATTTATCACATGAAGAATTGGAAACCATCCACTCATTAAACCGGGTGACCGCTGAGGATGTGATTGCCCAGGAACCCCTGCCCGCATTTCATCGCACAAACGTGGATGGATATGCAGTTCGGGCAGCCGATACGCATGGTGCCAGCGAGTCCCTCCCAGTCTACCTGCGAATTGTGGGGGAAGTTCCGATGGGGGATGCCCCGCGGTTTCAAGTTTCGCTTGGTGAAGCTGCCCTGATTCATACTGGCGGAATGCTTCCTGAAGGTGCAGATGCAGTGGTCATGTTGGAGCAAACCCAGACCTCGCGAATGGATGAAATTGAGGTATATAAAGCTGTTGGACATGGCGAAAATGTCCTGTTCAAGGGGGAGGATGTGGAAGTGGGGCAGATGGTGGTCCCTGCCGGAGTACGTTTACGACCAGAGGAAATTGGTGGGTTACTTGCCCTGGGGATTACCAGAGTAAAAATCAGACCATTGCCCAGGGTCGGAATCATTTCCAGCGGAGACGAGGTGATCCCTCCGCATCATGTCCCCAAGCCCGGACAGGTGCGGGATATCAATAGCTATACACTGGCAAGCCTGGTTGAAAAAGTTGGTGGTACTCCTCAATTTTTGGGAATCATCCCCGATTCTCCTGATATATTGGAAGAACGACTGGCGTATGCCCTGCGGAATAATGACATGGTGTTGATTACGGCAGGTTCCTCTGCCAGCACGCGGGACTTTACAGCTTCAGTGATTGCAAGGATGGGGAAACCGGGCGTATTGGTGCACGGGGTTAATATCAAGCCGGGAAAGCCCACCATCCTGGCGGTTTGTGACGGAAAACCGGTCATTGGCATGCCGGGAAACCCGGTCAGTGCTCTGGTAATTGCCCATCTTTTTGTCCAACCCATGGTTGAATTCCTGTCGGGACTGCGGCTGGGGCGTCCAGTACCTTCTCTGTCAGCCAGGTTGAGCGTTAATATTGCATCCCAAGCGGGACGAGAGGATTACATACCGGTTCGCGTCATAAGAGAAGGGAATGGGTATGCAGCAGAGCCCATTTTTTACAAAAGCAATTTCATTTTTACCCTGGCAAGTGCCGATGGATTAATCCGGATCCCACCCGATGCAACCGGGATTTCTGCTGGTGAACCCGTTGAAGTTTTGTTTTTGAGAAATTGAAAGGAATTGGCATGGTTTTGTACCTTCACGACATCCCGCTCGAAAAAGCACAGAGCGCGTTCTATTCCGAGCTTGAAAATCATCACCTTGCTGCCCGGTTGGGTGTGGAAGAAGTCCCATTGGACGAACACGCTCTTGGCAGGGTGCTGGCAGAACCAATTTGGGCAAAAATTTCCTCTCCCCATTATCATGCCTCCGCCATGGATGGTTTTGCTGTCCGGTCAGGGGAAACGATCGGTGCTCTTCCGGGTAAGCCCATTACGCTCACGCTGACGGATCAGGCGGTCTACGTGGATACCGGTGACCCCCTGCCGGATTGGGCGGATGCGGTGGTTCCAATTGAACTGGTTGAGCCTGTCGGCGGGAATGATCCCCGCCACCCTGACGCAATTCGCCTGCGTGCGTCCCTTACACCGTGGAGTCATATTCGCCCATTGGGAGAGGATATTGTTGCCACCCAACTGGTCCTTGCGGCAGGGCATGTCCTGCGCCCGGTTGACCTGGGCGCCCTGGCATCCAGTGGATCTCAAACCCTTCTGGTAGCGAGAAAACCCCGGGTGGCAATTCTGCCAACGGGAACAGAACTTGTGCCAATGGGTACGGTCCTCAGAAAAGGGGATATCGTTGAGTCAAATTCCATTGTGCTGGCAGGTCAAATATTGGATTGGGGTGCTGAGCCGCACCGCCTGGAAATTACACCGGATGATTTTAACCTGCTGTGCAACCGGATTCAGCAGGCAGCAGACACTCATGACCTTGTCTTGGTAAATGCCGGATCTTCAGCAGGATCAGAGGATTTTACTGCCCGGATTGTAGAAAAAACGGGCAAATTGCTGGTACATGGTGTTGCCGTACGTCCAGGTCATCCGGTTATTCTTGGCATGATCCGGCGATCGGATCAAAATTCCTGGGTGCCAGTTGTTGGTGTGCCGGGGTACCCTGTATCGGCTGCGCTGACGGGGGAAATTTTCGTAAAACCGTTGATTGCTATTTGGTTGGGAAAGACCCCGGATCAACCGGAAGAAATCACAGCCCACCTTACCCGAAAAATCACATCTCCGCCGGGGGATGATGATTTTGTGCGTGTGGTTGTTGGCAGGGTGGGGGAGCGGATGCTGGCGGCTCCACTCAACCGGGGCGCTGGAACAATCACATCACTGGTACGGGCGGATGGAATAACGATGATCCCACGGGGTGTTCAGGGATATGATGCCGGTCAACCCGTTCAAGTGCGATTGTATCGGTCCCAGGATCAAATTCGGCGAACCATCTTTGCCATTGGTTCCCACGATATGACCTTGGACTTGTTGGCATCGGCGTTGGAGAGCCGGGGCAGGAGGCTGGTTTCTGCAAATGTTGGCAGCCAGGGTGGATTGGTGGCAATCCGCCGGGGGGAAACGCATATGGCAGGATGTCATCTACTTGATCCGGATTCCGGTGTTTACAACCTGGCGGCAGTCAAGGAATATTTGCCGGAAATGGATGTGAAGATCGTCCGGTGGGTACAGCGTCAGCAGGGATTGATTGTTGCAAGGGGAAATCCAAAGGATATCCATGGTCTGGAGGACCTGGAAAAACCGGGTGTATCCTTTGTGAATCGCCAGCGCGGTGCGGGAACACGCGTTTTACTGGATTTTCAACTCAAGCAATTGGGGATTGATGCTGCTTCCATTTTGGGCTATGAGCGGGAAGAGTTTACTCACCTGGCTGTGGCGGCTGCAATTGCATCAGGGCGCGCTGATTGCGGTATGGGAATTGCCGCTGCAGCAGAAGCGCTTGACCTTGATTTCATCCCGCTATATCACGAGGATTATGACCTGGTTATGCCGCGGGAATTTTTTGATAGTGGTTTCCTGGATCCCATTTTTGACCTGATGGCGGATGTGAACTTTAGACAATCCATTGCAGTAATGGCAGGATATGATGTATCGTTAATGGGAACAGTCATTTTGTAAGTATTGAGGAGGTTATCATGCCACTGGAAGCCAACCAACCTGCACCTGAATTTTCCCTGCTCGATGAGACCGGGACTGAGCAAACATTATCGGCTTATCGGGGAAAATGGGTTGTCCTGTATTTTTATCCAAAAGATGACACCCCTGGTTGCACAACCGAGGCATGTAGCTTTCGGGATGGGTATGGGGAATATGCCCGTGCGGGAGTGGTGATCCTGGGTGTCAGCCCGGATTCTCCCAAGTCCCATGCAAAATTTAAGGAGAAACATGCACTTCCTTTTACCCTGCTATCTGACACGGATCATGTGGTTTGTGAGTTGTATGGAGTTTGGGGCAGGAAAAAGTTCATGGGACGCGAGTATGATGGCGTCTTCCGCACGACCTTTTTGATTAACCCGGAGGGTATCATTGTGAAAACGTTTAACAATGTAAAACCCGACGGTCATGCGACCGAAGTGCTTTCTGCCATCATTTGAGACCGCGCGGGGAAAAATCAGCCAGCCCGGGTTTCTTCCTTGATAATCCTGTTGAACAGAGGGTTTTCGGATGGGCTGTTTAATAACATCCCTAATTTCATGCCCGTGAGATAGAGGATGATTTTATCCTGTAGATCAGCCCACATGTATTTTGCTGTGCATTCCTCCTGGCGGACGCATGGAGTAGCGCAATCAAGGCAGGGATTCATCAAAATGGTACCTTCCAACGCAACGGTGATATCGTAGATACTGATTTCTTCTGCCGGACGGTTAAGGCGTAATCCACCCTTGGGACCCGGGGTTGCTTTCAAGAGACCAGCCTGCATCAGTGAATGACCAATTTGATGAAGGAACGGAAGTGGAATCTGCAATCGTTCTGCCAGGGTTGCAGTTGCGATGGCTTTTTCATTCTCGTTCTCAGCAAGCGTAACCATTAACTGTAAGCCATAATCAAGACGACGACTGATTTTAAACATGGATACCTCGAATAATGTTGAATAATGCAAGCATACCGCATCGAAATGGATATCCATAGTGACAAAAATCATGCAATCAATAAAGAATTCGCCATATTCTTTACCTATATAATCATGATTTGCTTCTGCAATTTTCCGATTGCTGAGGTACAATTTTGCCAGATTAATGTAAACGGAGATTGATTTATGAAAAGACAGATCACTTTATTTGTTGTTCTTGTATCCTTCGCATTGATATTATCTGCCTGTGGGAACGCTGGAGAATCTTCCGGACTGGAACCTGTACCCTCCGATTATGCCGGGATAACCAATCCTTTTGTTGGGGATGCTGAAACGATTGCTGCCGGGCAGGTGATTTATGCATCCCGTTGCGCATCCTGCCATGGAGAAACCGGCATGGGGGATGGTCCGGCATCTGCCTCATTGGATCCAAAGCCATCCAGGCTGGGGGATGCGGTTAAGGAAGCCGGGGCGGATTATCTTTACTGGCGGATTGCAGAAGGGGGGATCCAGTCGCCCTTTAACTCATCCATGCCGGCTCACAAATCTGTTTTATCCCAGGATGAAATCTGGCAGGTTGTTACTTTTCTTCAATCAATGGAATAAACCTGGAATTTAATAATTCAAGGGACGATTATCGATTGGGATGCAATTACTACTGGCGCATTGGGCGTACCGTTATAGATAGTAAAGAAACGGTTGGTTTCCGTTGCTTCCCCCTTGCGTAAATTTTCCGCCCAGCGGTAACCGATCGTCTGATAAAGTAACTCAACAGTGATATGGATTGGACCATCCTGGTTTACAAGCTGCACCTGGTATTGAATCTCGTCACTGCCGCCAATAAAATTCGGGTCGGAGTAAGCATCGCCAATTACGGCAATATCCCCACCAGCAGTGGCTTTATCAAACCCGATGGGGAGAATCCGATTGTCTTTTAGATAAGATTGAGATCGGAGAAGCGTGGTTGTGACCACACCATCTGGATCTCCAATGATTGACTCATATATTTGTACTTCCTCTTCCCGGGTTATTAAATCATAATGACCTTCAAATTGGGTGGGATCCTGGTCGTTT
>JAGVUS010000203.1 GCA_019136175.1 Chloroflexota bacterium
AATTCCATGGAAATCATCCCGGGTGGAGCTTATAACCTGACCACTGCCCTGCACCGGCTGGGCGTCAAGGTGGGTTGGGCACCACGCTTGGGCAACGATCTCTTCAGCCGGTTTGTATTGGAACAGGCAGTCTGGGAGGGATTGGACACCTCCCTTTTCCAGGTTTATGATATGCCCCTGCGCAGCCTCAGTGTTTCATTCTCCTTCTCCCAGGATCGCGGGTTCATCAGTTACATGGATCCATTTCCAGATCTTCCTTATGAAACGCTGATTGACAGCCAGCAACCGCTCTGGGTGGTGGACCTTCCCTTCCAAGGTTCGCCGGACGTACTCCGCCTGGTGGACCGCGTCCACCAGCACGGAGGAAAAGTGTTTGCCGACTGCCAGTACATTACAACCACCCTGGAATCACCCGGGCTGACCGAGCTGCTGGAGGCAATCGACATATTTGCCCCCAACCAGAGTGAGGCGTTTCAGTTAACCGGCATGGACAACCCCGAAGCTTCCGGTGCAAAACTGGCTCAATATTGCCCGCTGGTCGTCATCAAGTGTGGTGACCGGGGAGCTTATGCTTTTTCCGGCTCACAGGTATGGCACTCACCTGCCTTGCCAATGGAAGTGGTGGATTCCACTGGTGCCGGTGATTCCTTCAACGCTGGTTTTCTGGCAGCCGCGCTGCAGGATCAACCGATTGAAACCTGCCTGCGGTATGGAAATATATGCGGTGGACTGTCAGTCACACAGCGCGGGGGCACCGCTGCAGCCCCAACCATGGATCAGTTGAAAACACACCTGTAACAGGAGGAAACCATGAAAATCACCCTGATCGGCGGAGGAGGGGTCCGTTCCCCTTTATTTACCATGACATTACTGCGCTGGCACCAACGGGTGGGGGTCCATGAACTATGCCTGATGGATGTGGATGAGCACAAATTATCCCTCTTTGGGTCTCTCAGCCGGGAACTTGTCAGGCGCGCAGGGGATCCCTTTGTGGTAACCACCACCACCGATCCCCAGTCAGCCATGACCGGCGCAAGGCACGTTGTCACCACCATCCGGGTCGGATTTGAACAGGGGCGCGCTCTTGATGAGAGAATCGCCCTGGATCATGGTGTACTGGGGCAGGAAACCACCGGACCGGGCGGGTTTGCCATGGCACTGCGTTCCATCCCTGCCATCCTGCATTATGCGAACATCCTGCAAAAAGTCAGCCCCGGTGCATGGATGTACAATTTTACCAACCCGGCGGGGCTGGTCACCCAGGCGCTGCAAGACGCCGGGTATGAACGCAGCATCGGCATTTGTGACGGTGCCAACTCCGGGCAGAACGCCATTGCCGCCTGGGCAGGTGTGAACCATTCCCGAATACATGCCGAGGTATTTGGACTGAATCACCTGTCCTGGTGCCGTCATGCCTGGCTGGATGGTGAAGATCTGATCCCACGCCGAAAAAGCCATTGCAGCCATCCGCAAGGAGAGAAAAACACGCGGCGAGGAAATTATGGAACTGAACCAGCGGTTGATGGACCAACTGGAGGAAGTGAACGTGGAGCGCAACCCCGACCGCGCCCTGCGCACATTCTTTGGGTACGAAAAACGGCGCGGGGCAACCTACATGCATTATGCCCACGGCGGTATGAGCATGGAGGAAGCCGACCGTCAACCGTTGTTTGATGCCGATATTCCGGCTGAAGGGGGGGAAGGTTATGCCGGGGTGGCGCTCTCCATTATTGAGGCATTGGAACACAACCGCCCGCTTGATACAGCATTGAATGTTCCCAATCATAATGCCATCGATGGCTTGGGTTCGACAGACGTTGTGGAAGTAAGCTGCCGGGTGGATGGATCAGGTGTGCACCCCATGCCCATCGGCACAGTCCCCGCGCCACAAATGGCACTGATACAAACAGTAAAAACCTATGAGCGGCTTACAGTATCAGCAATCCAGCAGCGCTCTCGCAAACTGGCAGTCGAAGCGTTAATGACGCACCCGCTGGTCCTGTCTTATTCGCGCGCCAAGCTGCTGGTGGATGCCTATCTGCAGGCGCACCAGCAATACGTTGGTGAGTGGAGTTAAAGCAGCAAATATTTCGATTCCCCTGCTGTTCAAAACCGGTTATTCCGGTTGGGAACCGTGCGGCATGTAGTTCTTTGAGGGATCATACTCCAGGTGAACAATCTCAATATTGGCGCACTTTAGAAATTCCAGGGCATTCTCATCCACCCGGTAGGCAACAGCATAAACCAATCGATGAATACCGGCG
>JAGVUS010000230.1 GCA_019136175.1 Chloroflexota bacterium
CCTTCGTGGACGGCTTGCTGCCCTTCCTCGCCAGCGCCATCCCCGGCTGGGGGACGCTGGACCTGTACAACCTGCTGGAGGATTCCCCCACCCTTGCGGCGCTGGAAACCGCCGCCCGCAGGATGGGCTGGGGCTATGCCGCCGGGCAGATTTCCCATGCCCCCACCATCCACCTCCCCGGCGACTGGGAGACCTACCTTGCCGGGATTGACAAGAAGCAGCGCCACGAAATCCGCCGCAAGATGCGCCGCCTGGAGGAATCCGGCGTGCCCGCCCGCTGGTACATCGTCCAGGATGCCGCCGGGCTGGAGGGTGAAATTGACGCCTTCCTGGCGTTGATGGAGCAGGACCCCGCCAAGGCGGCGTTCCTCACCCCCGCCATGCGCCAGCAGATGCGCCTGGCGCTGCGCTGCGCCTTTGCGGAGGGCTGCCTGCAGCTTGCCTTCCTGGAAATTGACGGCGGAAAAGCCGCCGCCTACCTCAGCTTTGATTACCTCAACCGCCTGTGGATCTATAACTCCGGGCTGGATCGCTCCTTCATGGAATATTCGCCCGGCTGGGTGCTGCTGGGCTACCTGTTGAAATGGGCAAACGAAAACCAGCGCACCGAGTTCGATTTTATGCGCGGCAATGAGGAATACAAGTACCGCTTCGGCGCGGTGGATCGTTTTGTGCTGCGCGCCGTCGTCACGCGCTGACCTGCAGAACCGAAAAAATGAGGTATAATTTTAACAAGTTCATCTTCAAAAGGCGATGAAGCTCGCCAAAAACGTCACCAGACTGATAGCTTCTACTGGAAAATTCCAACAGTAGAAGCTTTTTGTTTCCCAGCCAGCCGGTCTGTCAAAATCAGCACCGGGGCTGGGCGGAACAGTGGAGAAAAGGGATGATGGACCCCCAGCCCTGGAAGGATTGTGCCATGACTTTTTACAGCATCCTTTTTGAGAACGAATCCGATCGCGTGGAGGAAGTTCAGGATCCCCCCGTGTACTTTCCTGATTTAAACCTGGACCAGGTGGTGAACGCAATTACGCACGGCAGGCAGGAATACCAGTTAAAGCCGTTTTTCTATACCCCCCTGCAATCCATGCAAACCATCTCCTACCGCCAGGAAATTGCCCGGGACCTGGAAAACCCGCCCCTGCTGGAGATGATCCGATCTTTTGGGCGCAAGATGAGCACCATGCGCCGGTACCTTGGCATGCTTGCCAATCTTCAATATCCCTATCACATTAAGGGCTGGATCCTGGAAGCTGCTCTCCAATACTGCAATGCCATCACCAGCCTTGCGGAGGATTTGCACAATGTACAGCTTGCTTCCCGGGGAATGCAGCTGCTGCGCCAGTTCCTGGAAGAATACACCCGTTCGCCGGACTTTCTCACCCTCCAAACAGATGCCTTGGACATCAAGGAAAAATTGCAGTCCATCCAGTACAGCATCATCATCAGGGGCAACAGCGTCCGGGTGCAAAAATACAACGGCGAAATGGATTACAGTGAAGATGTGGGGCGGACATTTGAGAAGTTCCAGCAAGGCGAAGTCAAGGATTACACCGTTGCGCTGGCAGTGGGTTCGGGCATGAACCATGTGGAAGCTCAAATCCTAGATTTTGTGGTGAAGCTGTTCCCGGAGGTGTTTTCCCAGCTGGATGAATTTTATGAAAGGCACAGGCATTTCTTAAATCCAACCATCCGGGTTTTTGACCGCGAAATCCAGTTTTATGTAGCATACCTTGATTACATCAACTTCATCCAGTGGAAGGGATTAAAATTTTGCTTTCCCGAAATCACCCAAGCGGACAAGGAAATCTACAGCCGGGATGGTTTTGACATTGCCCTGGCATATCAACGCCGGGGCAAATTCACTATCTCGCCAGCCTGGGATGTCCTGTGCCGGGTAAACAAGCGCGCCTGTTCCTGTTTGACCAGATTTTTACGCACTTTGAAACCGAGGAGGATATCCGCAACCTGCGCGGAAAACTGCAGGATGATCTGGTGCGAATCCACACCATCCTGGACCAGGCATCGCCGAACAGCATTGTTATCATGAACGAAATTTTCAATTCCACCACCCTCAAGGATGCTGTTTTTCTGGGCAGGAAGATCATGGAACAAATTATCCAGCTTGATTTACTGTGTGTCTGTGTTACTTTCATTGAGGAGCTTGCTGCCCTGGGAGAAAAGACGGTCAGCATGGTCAGCACTGTGGTGCCGGATAACCCCACAGAACGAACATACAAGATCGTCCGCAAACCTGCCGATGGGCTGTCCTATGCACTCTGCATTGCAGAGAAACACCGCCTGACCTATTCTGCAATCAAGGAGAGAATTCAGCAATGAAAGCTTTCCTGATGTTCAAAGACCAGGATTTTCAATTACAGCAGCCCCTCCCTGCCAATGAAAAAGCATTGATCCAGGACCTGGAATTAAACACCCTCTTCCAGGCTATGTCGCTTGGTGATCCTTTTCTGCTGAGTGTGGCAAAACAGGCGGTTTTATCCAGCCTGGTGGACCCGGATGCCATCCGCTATCGCCAGGATATCTTAAGGGACTGCCTGAAAAATCCTGCCGTGGTGCGCGAAATCTACCAGATCCCAATTGATGCCATGGAGAACAAGCGAAGGCAGTGGATGGGCATCTTCAGCAGGTACCCCAGCGGAATCCTGGATAACTCCATCCAGCTGATGGAATTGTTTGTGGAAACGTTGAGGAAACTGCGCACCATCGCGGAAACACATGCCAGTTCCTTTGAATCGGAAGGCTTTACCCGGTTTTTTGCCATGATCCAGGCTGAGCTGGACGATGAATATTTTGCCATTGTGGAAGATCACTTGAGGGAATTGAAATTCAAGGACGGCGTATTGATCAGTGCCTCGCTGGGAAAGGGCAATGAAGGCACCAATTATGTCCTGCGCAAACCGCTGGAGAAAACCAGTGGCTGGATTAAAAGCCTCTTTACGCGCAAGGAACCCTCCCATGTCTTTTATATTCACGAAAGGGATGAGCATGGCGCCCGCGCCCTTTCAGACCTGCGCGACCGGGGAATTAACCTGGCAGCCAATGCGCTGGCGCAATCCGCTGACCACATCGACAACTTCCTCAACATGCTGCGGGTGGAGCTTGCATTCTATATCGGCTGTCTCAATCTGCACGATCAGCTCAGCCGGATGGAAAATCCGCTCTGCTTCCCCACTCCTGCACCTGCCAATGAGCGAAGGCACACCAGCCAGGGGTTGTATGACATCTGCCTGGCGCTAACAATGAAGCAAAAAATCGTAGGCAATGAGTTGAGGGCTGATTTTAAAAACCTGGTGATGATTACAGGAGCCAACCAGGGAGGGAAATCCACCTTCCTGCGCAGCATTGGACTTTCGCAACTGATGATGCAATGCGGCATGTTCGTTGCAGCGGAAGCATTCCACGCCAATGTCGCTGCGGGGATTTTCACCCATTACCGGCGCAAGGAAGATGCGTCCATGAAAAGCGGTAAACTGGATGAAGAGCTGGGTCGCATGAGCAGCATTGTGGATGCTTTATCCCCCCACTCCCTGGTGTTGTTTAATGAGTCTTTTGCTGCCACCAATGAGCGGGAAGGCTCCGAGATTGCCCGCCAGATCACCACCGCCCTGCTGGATATGCACATCAAGGTCTTTTTTGTAACCCACATGTACGAGTTCGCCCACACCTGTTATGAGAAAAAACAGGATGATGCCCTTTTCCTGAAAGCGGAAAGGAAGGCGGGCGGCAGGCGAACCTATAAACTGGTGCTGGGAGAACCCTCACAGACCAGCCATGGGGAGGATGTGTACCAGGTTGTCTTTGGCAGGAAGGAATGAAACAGACCGGCGTTGGAAGATTGCCCTTCCCGGGGAGCGGCTTCAAAGTGACAGGATGAATGCCCAGCCAACCATGCCTGCCACAGATCCCGCCAGGATCAATCTTTGGATCTGCCGAATGGTTGCCATTCCGATCTGAATCCGATGGGAGCTTTCCAGCAGGAGCAGGAGATCGGTCAGGTCATTCAGCAGGACGTCCGCCAGCTTTCTGGCGATGGCGGAGCTGTTGCTGCGAAAGGAAATCCCAATGTCTGCCACTTTGAGGGCAATTGCATCATTGGGTCCATCTCCCACCATGGCAACCCGATACCCCTGCTGTTGAAACAGCCGGATCAGGATTGCTTTTTGGGAGGGAATCAGTTTTGCATAAATGGCACAATGGACAGACTGCCTGGCAACTTCCGATAATTCCATGTGGTTGATCATCCTGCCCGTCATGCAGGCGCGGGAGTGGGAGATCAGACCACTCTCCATTCCAATTCTGACCGCACTTTCAGGTCGGTCACCTGTCAGCATACAGTTGCGGATGCCATACCGCTCCGCACCCTCCATTGTCCGCCGGGCTCCGGGGTGCAGGGAATTTTCCAGTTCCACCAGGCATAAAAATGTGTATCCTGCGGGGGTCTGTTCCACAGATTCACGGCTGTAAGCCAGGGCAATGGCGGAATTGCCTTTTTGATGGATGCTGGTTGCCTGGCTGCGAACAGATAGCCAGAACCCGATATCCATCCTTTGCCGGGTTCCCAAAGCTGTGGAGAATTCGTTGCACATTCCCAGGATGATTTCCGGATCCCCTTTTGCAAAGTAATATTGCCCGCCGCCGTCTTCCTGAAATCCACAAGCCATATAACGATTTTCTGAATCAAAGGGCAGGTCATAGATGCGGTGGAACCGGGTGGCAAGGCGGTTAAAATCCATGCCATTTTGTTCTGCAAAGGACAGAATTGCCCGGTCAATGGGATTTGCCTGCCCGATCTTGTGAAGATACTGCACGTCATTGCACAAGGCACAGGTCAACCCAATCAGATTTGCAAAGTTGTGATCCAGCTGTTGAAAGATGGTGGCGGCAGCATGTGTCCCATCGGGAAAATGAAAGTTCCGAACTTCCATGTTGCGGGTGGTGATGACGCCGGTTTTGTCAAAACAGATCATCTTGAGCTGGTGGAAATTCACCAGCACACCGGGGGTGCGGATTTGTATTTGTTGCTTTTCCAGCTGATGGATTTCGCGGGAAACCAGCCTGTCCAGAAACAACTGGCTGTCCTGCATTGCAACCAGGAGGATGGACAGAATCGACCAGACCAGTAGAATCCACCAATCCTTGCTGGAATTTGCCAGAATGAAAACCAGGGCAGGCACCATCAATCCGATTGCAATGAAGCGGGATATTTTCAGGGGCTGTCTTTGGGGAACCCGTGACTGCCGCTCCTGTTTGAGAATTTGTCCATACTCCGATTGTTCTCCAACCGCAACCGCAATGCCTTTCCCGGTTCCCCTGGTCACCCGGCTGCCTTTGTAGATCAAACCACCCTCGTCATCAACCATCCTGGCAACCGGCATGATTTCACCGGTGACATCAAATTCATCAATTTCCAAACCCCGGGCTTCCACAAGTTGCATGTCCGCCGGGACCATATCCCCCGCTTGCAGGACAACCACATCCCCCTGGTGCAGATCATCCTCCACAATATTGACCAGGATGCCGTCCCTCACCACGGTAACAGGGTTGCCGTTCATGCCTCCATCATTCTCATGGTTTGAATTGTTCATTGGATTGTATTCCGGTTTCTCATTGGTGCAGTGTGGAAAGCCATCAACCCGTATATCGATCCCAAAAATCTGTTGGATGATTTTGCGATAATTGCTCCAGCAGGTGCTTTGCCAGGTTTGAAACAAGCGTGGATGGATGATTTACAGCCTGTTCCAGCAATACAGTCCGCATGGGATGCTGGATTTTTACCACAGCCAGTAAAACTGTTCGAAGGAAAAAATAATCCGTTTCTTCACTCTGCAGAATTTCGAGAAACGCCGGGATTGCCCGCTGGCTTTCCAGGTTTCCCAGGATCTGGGCTGCCATCATGCGGCGTTCGGGGATGGGATGATGGAGGGCATGGAGCAGCTTGTCTTCAAATGCAAGCTGGTCAAACGCATCCAGCACATATCCGCAACTGGGACAGATGTGGATTTTCTCAGTAATCCTTGTCCAGCAATTGGGACAGTAAAACGTCAACATATCGGAAAGGACTTAGCCAGCCAGATGGCAGGTGTCATTCATGGTGACAATGGTGAAATCATCCGCATCTCTTTCCAGGATATTGATGGCACAGGGATCCTGGCGCAAATGCCAGAAACGGTGATTTCCCAGCCCCAAAGCCCCCAAAAGGATAAGCCGGTTGACCACCGTATGGCTCACCAGCACAATCTGCTGGTCAGGATGGGATGTGCACAGGGAATGCACAGAGGATCGTGCGCGGCTTTGCACTTCTTGCAGGGTTTCTCCACCAGGGATGCGGGCTTGATCCGGGGTTTTATACCATTCGGCAAGCAGGTGCGCCCATTGCTGCCCAACCTCTGCCGGGGTCAACCCCTGCCATGCGCCATAATCAATATCCACCAATCCATCCACGATCTGGACTGCAAGGCTGCACGCCCCGGCAATTTTTTCCGCCGTCTGGATGGCGCGGCTGAGCGGGCTTGCATAGACTGCTGCGGGTTTCCAGCAGGCAGCAATCCGCATGGCAGTTTTTCTTGCCTGTTCCAAGCCGATATCATTTAAGGGGAGATCCACCCGCCCCCGAAAGTGTTCCACCCGGTTCCATTCTGTTTGCCCGTGGCGTACAAGGATGATGATGGTTGTCATCTCGCCAATCCTTCAAAAAAGGGTGGCGGAATCAACCGCCACCCTTTCCTGTTCCCGGAATAATTAGCGAACAAACGCCTTTCTTCCTGCATAAATTGCAGCGGTATCCAGTTCCTCTTCGATCCGCATGAGCTGGTTATACTTTTCCACCCGTTCGCCGCGGCAGGGAGCCCCGGTTTTCAGGTGCCCGGTGCTCATGGCAACTGTAAAATCAGCAATGAAGCTGTCCACAGTTTCACCGGAGCGGTGCGACACCATTGCACCCCAGCCAGCCTTGCGTGCCATTTCAATGGTGGCAATTGTCTCGCTGAGTGTGCCAATTTGGTTCAGTTTGATTAAAACCGCATTTGCCACATTCTCCGCAATCCCGCGCGCCACGCGCTGGACATTGGTCACAAACAGGTCATCGCCCACCAGCTCAATCTGATTGCCAATGGTCTGGTTCAACAGTTTCCAACCATCCCAGTCATCCTCTGCCAAACCATCTTCCAGGACGACAATCGGGTATTTTTTGACCCAGGAAGCATACATCTCCACCATTTCGGCAGAGGTAACCTTTTTGCCTTCCGTGCGCAGGTGGTAAAAACCATCCTCAAAGAAACCGCTGGATGCCGGATCCAGTGCAATGGCAATATCGTCACCGGGCTTGTAGCCAGCTTTTTCAATTGCCTTCAGGATGACTTCCACGGCTTCTGCATTGGTTTTCAGTGCCGGGGCAAAACCGCCCTCGTCGCCCACCCCCGTACTGTATCCGCTGTTTTTTAACACTCCCTTCAGTGCATGATACACTTCGCTTCCCCACCGCAGGGCTTCGCGGAAATTATCAGCGCCCACCGGGGCAATCATAAATTCCTGCAGGTCCGTTCCCTGCCAGTTGGCATGTACACCCCCATTCAAAATATTGAACATGGGTACCGGCAGGATACGGGCAGTTACGCCGCCCAGGTAGCGATAAAGCGGAAGTCCCACTTCTTCCGCGGCAGCGCGTGCCACCGCCAGGCTGATGCCAAGGATGGCATTTGCGCCAAACCGGCTTTTATTGGGGGTGCCATCCAGGTCCAGCATCGCCTGGTCCACCCCGGCTTGATCCAGGGCATCCATTCCCAGAATTTTTTCGGCAATGTCATAATTGACGTGCTCAACCGCCTTCAGCACCCCTTTTCCACCATAGCGGGCAGAATCACCATCCCGCAGTTCCAGCGCTTCGTGGATGCCAGTGGATGCGCCCGATGGCACAGCGGCGCGTCCAGATGCTCCGCTTTCCAGCATAATTTCCACTTCCACGGTTGGATTTCCACGTGAATCGAGGATTTCGCGGGCATGTACAAAAACAATTTCACTTTCCATGATATTCTCCTTCTCTAAACTTTTGTTCGGAAACCTGTCAATAGATCCTGGCAAGGTCCCTGTTTTGTAAACCCAATTCATTCAAAATGCTATTCGTCATGAGGCTGCAAAGCCCGGTGATGGTGGAGGAAAGAGCTTCGTCCAGATCTTCTCCGGGAAGATTTGCTTCCTTCCCTGCAGATTGTGCCAGGGTGGCGGATACGATTTGCTGAAATGACCTGCCAAACTGCCTCGCTGCTTCCAAAACCGGTTCCGGCAGTGCAAACGCTGTTCTCATTGGCTGGGCGGCGGGTGTGCCCAGGATACCGTGCAATCCTGCCCGGAACACTGCGATGCCGCATTCCTGCAGGATGCACTGGTCCAGTTGCCTAAAGATGTCCTGGAGTACAATCAACCATTCCCGGTATTCCATATCCTTATCCTGGATGAAGATTTCCTGAAAAACCTGGAGGGCTGCCAGTTGATCCGCAAGCAGGTATGCATTATGAAAAAGCTGGCAATCACTGGGTTTTGGAATGGCTGGGGGTTGCATGAGTCCATCTCTCCTGGAAAACTCTAATAAAAAGCCTCTGTCCTGCAAAAATCAGACAGAGGCTATCAGCCATATTCGGCGGTTTGATTGGTAATCCAGCGAGCCTCATCGCTTGTTTAAATTGTAAGCAGGTTCATCCTGTGCGTCAAGAGCAATCCAAATCAGGTTTTTGCAAGAGGCGGTTCCGAAAGCCGGGCGGCTTCGGCGCGGTCGCGCCCGGCGGATTCCTGCTCGCCCAGCGCTTCGTAGGCATCCGCCCGGAAGCGGAATGCCCGCGCCTGTGCCGGGTCCAGGCGGATGGCT
>JAGVUS010000163.1 GCA_019136175.1 Chloroflexota bacterium
ACGCACGCCGTCCATATCCAGCCCGGCAATCTTTTCCTTGATTTCCTTGAGGGGCAGGAAGGCGTCCTTCAACCGGCGAATCAGTTCCAGCCGCAGCAGGTAATCCTCATTAAAGGTGGCATAGCGTCCCTTGTTATCGGGGGCGGGCAACAAGCCTTCCTGGATGTAGTAGCGGATCGTCCGCACAGAGACACCGCTCTTTTCCGCCAGTTCGTGAATGAGGAATTCGATTTGAAGCATGATTGGTCCTTTTGCTGTGTAATAAAAACAGTATAACAGTATTACGTACTACTGTCAAGATGCAATTTGTGATTCCACCCTGCCGGGAACCGCCCAAAAGCCAGGCTTCCCGGATGTATAATATGCTTCACGGAGATCTCATCGCATGATACGCACTGAAGGATTAACCAAGCTGTTCAACCAGGGACGCAACCAGCCATCCATCACCGCCGTGGAAGACCTGACCCTGCAGGTGGAGGAAGGCGAGGTTTTCGGCTTTTCGGCTTTTTGGGTCCCAATGGTGCCGGCAAGACCACCACCGTGCGGATGCTAGCCTGCCTGATCGGGATGACCCGCGGGCGCGCCTGGATCAATGGGTACGAGGTGGGCAGGGATGACCAGGCAATCCGCCAGTCGGTAGGGCTGCTGACGGAAACCCCAGGCATGTACGACCGCCTGAGCGCCGAGCGCAACCTGACGCTTTTTGCCCGGCTCTACAACGTCAGCCAACCGGCTGCCCGGGTAGAGAAATACCTGCGCATGCTGGGCTTGTGGGACCGGCGGATGGACGAAGTGGGCAGTTTTTCCAAGGGAATGCGGCAGAAGCTGGCAATCGCCCGGGCACTGCTCCACGAACCGCGGCTGGTTTTCCTGGATGAGCCCACCAGCGGGCTGGACCCCGAGGCTGCCAAGCTGGTGCGCGATTTCATCGAAGAGTTAAAGACCGCGGGACGCACCATCTTCCTCTGCACGCACAACCTGGACGAAGCTGACCGTCTCTGCGACCGGATCGCCATTTTCAAAACCCGCCTGGTGACGGTGGATTCCCCTGCCAACCTGCGCCAAAAACTGTACGGGCGCTCGGTGGTCATTCACCTGGCGGAACTCCAGCCCGGCTGGGTGGACCTGGTGCGCTCCCTGCCGTTTGTCCGCGAGGCGCGCTCCGTGGAAAACCGCCTGGTCATCCGGCTGGACAACCCGGAGGAGCAGAACCCGGTGATCATCCAGCAGCTGGTGCAAGCGGGCGGGCGCATCCAGTTTGTGGGGGAACTGCGCCACTCCCTGGAAGATGTTTATCTGAAAATGATTGGAAACTAGGAAGCTGCCATGAACCACATCTGGACAATCATCGAGAAGGAATGGGCGGAGGTGTTTAAAAACCGCATGGTGCTGCTGACTGTCATCATCATGCCGCTGATCTTCACTGCCCTGCCAGTCGTCATGCTGTACATCATGAATTCCAGCGGGGTTGCCGGGGAGATGTCGGATGTTCCGGCGGAATTTGCCGCACTTTGTGAAACAAATCTTTCCGCCGGAGACTGCATGCAGATTTTCATGATCAACCAGTTCCTGTTTCTCTACATGATGATGCCGCTGGCAATTCCGATTGCCATTGCCGCTTATTCCATTGTGGGGGAAAAAACCACCCGCAGCCTGGAGCCGCTGCTTGCCACCCCCATCACCACGGTGGAACTGCTGGTGGGGAAGGGGTTGGCGGCACTGCTGCCCGGCGTGCTGGCGACCTGGGCATGTTTTGGCATTTTTCACCTGGCACTATGGCTGATGCATGTTCCGGTGGGAGTGCGCAGCTATGTTGCCGGTCCGGTCTGGCTGCTGGCAATCCTGCTGCTTGGTCCGTTGATGGCAGTGGCGGCGGTCAATTTTGCGCTGATTGTCTCTGCGCGGGTCAATGATCCGCGTGCAGCGGAGCAAATTTCAATGGTATTGATCGTGCCGCTGCTGGGTCTGCTCTTTGGGCAGATCGCCGGGGTGATTACTGTTAATGCCCAACTTATGCTCATCTCAGCTGCCGTCCTGCTGGTGGTGGATATCGGGTTGATTTACCTGGGGGAACGCCTGTTCCGCCGCGAAACCATTCTCACCCGTTGGAAGTGACCCATGCACAAACCCCATTCCACCTTCCTGTTGTTTGCATTGATTCTTGGCATCCTTTTTGCGGTTGTTGCATCCCCTGTTGCCGCGCAGGAGAGTGAGTTCCGCCTGAGCGTCAATCGCAATTTTGGCTATTCCAGCGGCGCAGAAATCCGCGGATCGTTCACGCTCGCCGTGGTGGGACCGGAAACGATTCAATCCGTCACCTACCTGCTGGATGGCGAGCCGATTGACACCATCAGCGCGGCGCCGTTCAAGCTGGTCTTCCAGACAGGCGATTATCCCTTTGGCAATCATACACTTTCCGCCCGGGTGCAAACAAGCGACGGACGCACTCTCACCACGCCGGAAAGGGTCTTCATTTTTGCCACCGCCGAGCAGGAATCCGCCGCGATCCGCCGGATTCTTGGACCCATGGGCGGCATCCTGGTGGGAATTGTGGTGCTGGTTGGGCTGTCCATGTTCCTGGGCACCCGCAAAAAGCCCCTCGTGCAGCTTCCCCCGGGCACACCACGCAAATACAGTCTGTCCGGCGGGGGGATCTGCCGGCATTGCCACCGCCCGGTCCCGCTGCACTGGTGGGGAATCAACGCCGGGGTGGGTAAGTATGACCGCTGTGATCTGTGTGGAAAATGGAGCATTTTCCGGAGAGTGCCGCGGCAGGAACTGGAAGCCGCCGAGGCTGCCGAACTTGCGCAGGCGCAATCCAAACCGGAACCCTCGTCAAAATCGGAGGATGAGAAGATGCGGGACCTGCTGGAGGACTCCCGCTACACAGACCGGTTGTAGGCAATTCCTGAAAACCACAGTCCCCATGAAACAACCATGGGGACTGCCTGATGAATCAGTATTCCAATCCAGTAGTTCTGTTCAGGTGCCGGTCCCGGGCGGACTGGCAGGCGGGGATTCCTCTTCCATCCGCCGCCGCAGGAAAGCCACCATTTCCTCCACGCTGCCAAACCCAATGACCTGCCGCGTGCGGGGATCCTCCAGGGAAGCCTGCCAGCAGGCTCCATCGGGATCGGGGGTGCGCCAGATGCGCAGCAGGAAGGAGAAATAGGGAGTGGGGGTCATGGCGGGAATCACCGTGGGAGAATATTCCATCACCGCAGCACCGCGGGCAGGGCAACCCGGTTCAGCCGGTAGGCGGATTCAATTGCGCCCAGGTCGCAGTACCAGCCATGCGGGCGGTTTTCGTTCAACTGGTCATGGTCAATCAGGTCACCATTCCTGTCCACACAACCAGCCGGGTTGCCGCGGTCAATTGCCGGGCTGATGCCAGTCAGATCATGATAATACTGACCGCTGGTCAGGTCCTGGAACAGGTCGGTTAATCCAGCCTGGATGGGGAACAGCTTGGAACCGTTCTGCAAACCCTGGGTGCTGCCATTGATGGTGCAGGTACCCCTGCCCACCAAGTTGTAACCACGCGAGAAGAGTGCGCCGTAGCAATCCGGGTCCACCCCCGGGTAGAGCGGGGGAGTTGAAGGGCTGCGGTCGTTGTTCCCGGCAATGATGGTGTTGCGGAACTCCACCAGGCTGGGGGCAACATTGTATATTCCCCCCCCGGCTCCAACACCATCCCCAACACCATCAAAGTCCCAATCTGCAAAATTATCAGAAATGGTGACGTTGAACAAATCCATATTTGAGTTAGCGCCGACGAAAATGCCACCACCATCCTGATATGCCGCATTGCCGCTGATGGTGGTGTTGGTCACCCAGGCGTGGGTGCAATCCGCTTGGGTGGTTTGGAAGATGCCGCCGCCCTGTTCATATGCCAGCCCCAAGGTTACACTTGAATCGATTAACGACCATTCGAGGTCGGTGACAAAGATATTCCCGCCATTGTCCGCATTGTTGTTCCGAATAATGACGTCAAACAGAATAGCATCGTTATCACAATAATACCCGCCCAGGTATAAGCCGCCACCATTGACAGTTGCGGAATTATCCAATACCCGGGTGTTGGCAATCAGAAAATCGCCATAATCACTGTTATAGATTGCGCCGCCATTGTTGGCAGAATTTCCAGAGAAAATTGAATCGGTCAGGTTGAGAATGCCGTTGTTATACAACGCACCCCCGTTATATGTCCCGGTAACGTAATTATCCTCAAAATACCCGTCATCGATGATGGCTGCACCATTGTTAAGCAAAGCTCCACCATGGGCGCTGGCGACAGAATTGGCTTCAAAATCGCTGTCATAAACATACAGGGTTCCATTGTTGATAATGCCGCCGGAACTGTAAATCCGGATATGCTCCAACGTAAGGGTGACACCAGAATTGACCGTAAAAAGCCGGTTGGCATTCCCATTGGCAATCCCGGAGAGGGTGGCATCCGTACCCACAATTGTCAAGTTTTGTGTGATGGTGAAGCTTGCATCCGGAACCTGGTAATTGTATCCACCCAGATTGATTGTATCGGCACCAGCACAGGCATTGGCTTCCTGGATGGCAGCCCGCACAGTGCACAGCCCGCCACTGGTGGCGCAGATACAGTTCCCCGGAACAGCGTCCGCTCCATCGGTTGTGGTATTAACAGCGAAAGTTGCCATGGCGTTTACCGGCAAGGCATGGAAACCCAACATGCCCGCCAGGATTGCTATGACCAGGATCATGGAAAAACAGTGAACTTTCATCAGTGTCTGCTCCTTGTTTCATTGAAAGTTTACGATGATGGTGTGATCAGAATACCAAACCGGTGTCAAAAAAACGTCAAAAGGATGTTTTATTCGTTATAATAATAACCAGGTGCCAACATCGTGGAAATGGAAGCGCGGTTCTTCGGGGTCATGGAGATCACGCTGCATGGCAGACCCATCCTTGCCCTGCGGACGGATAAAGTGCGTGCCCTGCTGGCATACCTTCTGGTGGAAAACCAGCACCCGCATACCCGGGAAGCCCTGGCTGGCTTGCTGTGGGAAGACCAGCCCACCGATTCCGCCATGCACAGCCTGCGGCAGGCACTTTCCACGCTGCGCAAGGCACTGGGCGACGATCAACTGCAACCCGCAGACGTCCCCTGCCTGTTGATTGTGAACGATACTGTTCAATGGAATCCCGCAAAGCACATCCACGTGGATGTGCATGAGTTCACCCGCCGGATTGGTGACCTGCTGGCTAGTCACCGGCGCGCCAACCGGAGAATCAATCTTCGCCAACTCCGGGCGGCAATTGCATTTTACCGGGGTCCCTTCCTGGCTTCCTTTTCGCTGCCCGATTCCAGTGCTTTTGACGAATGGCTGCTGCTGATGCGCGAGTCCACCAACCAGCAGGCAATCCAGGCAATGGAACTGCTGTTGGAAATCCTGGAACGGCGGGGGGAGTATGGTGAAGCCGCCCGCCTGGCGGAACAATTGCTGGCACTGGCACCCTGGGATGAAACCCTGCACAGCGAACGGATGCGCCTGCTGGCAATGGAAGGCAAGTGGAGCGCAGCCATGGCACAATACGCCGCCTGCCGCCGCTACCTGCAGGAACAGCTGGGACTGGAACCCTCCGCCGAGACAATTGCCCTGGTGGAGCAAATCCGCAGGCACGCCGCCCGCAACCAGCCCCTGCCGCTGCGCTTCCTGCAATCGCCGCTTGATCTGCCCGTGTTTTCCACTCCCTTTACCGGGCGGGAACGCGAGCTGGAAGAAATTGCCGCTGCCATCGCCCAGCCACACTGCCGGATGCTCACCCTGCTGGGACCCGGCGGAATTGGTAAAACCCGGCTGGCGGTGGAAGCTGCCCGCGAACAAGCTGGAATTTTCCCGGATGGAATTTTCTTCATTCCCTTCCATGCGGTTGCCCGGTGCGATCAAATTCCCCTGACCATTGCCGATGCGCTCCACCTTGAAATTACCCCCGGTGAGGTCCCGCTGATCGCCCTGCGCCGGGCACTGGCAAACCGCGCCATGCTGCTGGTGCTGGATAATTTTGACCACCTGGCGGCGGGTGCGCTCTGCCTGGCGGAATTGCTGCAATCAGCGCCGCGGCTGATCCTGCTGGCAACCTCCCGCACCCGTCTGAACCTTCAGGAAGAATGGATTTATCCGGTGGAGGGATTGGATTATCCAGCCGAAGGGCAGGAATCCACCCGGCAGCTGGAGGAAACCTCTGCCGGAAGACTATTGATGGACTCCGCCCGGCGGATGGGGCGCCGCACGCTGCTTGACGATGATGAAACAGCAGCAGCCATCAGAATCTGCCAGTTGGTGGAGGGCACCCCGCTCAGCCTGGAACTGGCTGCCTCCGCAAGCCGGGGACGGTCCTTTGCCAGCCTGGCTGCCGACCTGAGCCGCACCATGGATGCCCTCTCCACCGAACTGGTCAACGTGCCAGCCCGGCACCGCAGCCTGCGCGCCACGATTGATCATACCTGGAGCCTGCTGGAACCTGCCGAACAGGAATTCTTTGCCAGCCTGGGGGTCTTCCACGGCGGTTTTACCGAAGCAGCGGCGATGCAGGTCGCCAACACAAACGCCGCCCAAATTCAAGCCCTGGCGGATCACTTCCTGGTACGCCAGGCTGGCGGCGGGCGCTACTACCTGCACGAAAGCCTGCGGCAGTACGCGGCTGAAAAACTTGCCCTGGACCCGGCACGGGAGCAGGACATCCGCAACCGCCACAGTGAAGCAACCTTGGGCAGTTTGGCTGCCTGCGAGGAACAACTGGACTCTCCAGACCAACCCCGCATCCTGGCTGAACTCGCCCCGGACCAGGATAATATCCGGCAGGCGTGGATTCACGCAGTCCAATCCAACCATCAGGAGGTGCTCAATCACAGCCTGCAGGCGGTTTATCTCTTCCACGACCTGCGCAGCCGGTATGCCGAGGGCGTGGAACTGGCGGATATGGCGCTGGAACTGCCGGATGCACCGGTACTGCAAGCCCGTCTGCATAACCGCCGCGGCATCCTCCTGATCCGGCTGAGCCGTTACGAGGAAGCCAGCCAATCCTTCCAGGCGGCTGCCAGCCTGCTGCAGGGCAGTGAAGTTTACGACGAACAGGCTCTCAGCCTGATGTGGCAGGCAAACCTGGCGCGGAAAATCAAAAGCAACCTGGAGGCGCAAAACCTGGCACAGGAAGCATTGAAGTTGGCGCGCACCCATCACCTGACCCGCCAGGAAGCTTCCGCTCTCTACTTTTTGGGAATCATTCATTCCAATATGAGGAATCTGGAGGAAGCCCACGCCTGCCTGCAGGAAGGGCTCGCGCTGGCACGCCAGCTTGAAAAACCCGGGCTGATTGCATCATGCCTGAACGTTATGGCAGACCTGGATTGTGCTGAAGGGGAGTATCACAGCGCCCTGGCAACCTATTCGGAATGCCTGGAAATCAGCCGAAAACTGGG
>JAGVUS010000083.1 GCA_019136175.1 Chloroflexota bacterium
CTTGACGACCCGGTGCAGACCGGGGAATTGTTGAGCTACGAAAGCAGAAAGACCGCATCCGGGGCTATCACTTACAATGCCCCGGCGGGGATGCACGATGATACCGTTATGGCGATGGCTATGGCGTGGGATATGGTGGCGGGTGGCAACACCTGGCTGATGGAATAGGAGGCACGATGCTGAAATTTTACAAATTAGACGGTCAGAGTGTAAGCGTAAAATCATACGTGGATGAGGAGGGGTATACGATATGGGGCGCAGACGCCGCCAACAGCCCCGCCAGACTAGTAAATGCCGTTCCCTGGTTGTACCGGGCGGTTGACCTCATCGGTGACAGGTCATCCACCATGCCGTTCGCCCTGGTCAAGGGCGGGGCGGATTATGATACATCCGCAGACTGGCAGAACAGGATTGGCTTCATGCCCAACCCCAGGAGGCTGATAGATGTGCTGGCACGGTCATTGACCGTATATGGCAAGGCATACCTGCTGAATAACAGGAACACGGTGCGCACGTTGAGCCTGCGCTACTTGCAGCCGGAGACAATCACACCGATGATTGACCCGGCGCGGGGGCTGGTGGGATTTGAACGCCGCATCAACAAGGGTGAAATGATGCGGTATGCGCCGGAAGATATTATTTACTTCTGGCTTCCGAGCGAACAGGTCGAGATTGGACCACCCCCCTCCAGCCCGGTGATTGCCGCAGCCGCAGCCGCCGGAGTGTTGAAGGCATCGGATGACTTCGCCGAATCCTACATGAGCCGGGGCGGGGTGCGCGTGACCATCCTCGCCGTACCACAGGACACCCGTAAGGAAGAGCGCGACAAGCTAAAATCCTGGTGGGATAATGTCGTGTCGGGTGTCAAGAACGCCTTTACGGCACACGTATTGAACGCCGAGGCGGTCAAGCCAACCGTCATCGGGGACGGGCTGGAGGGCATACAAAACAGCAGCCTGACGGTCCAGCGGCGGGAGGACATCTGCACCGCCCTGGGTATCCCCCAAACGCTGCTATTTTCCAACGCCGCCAACTATGCCACAGCCCAGCAGGATGTTCTATCGTTCTATGACATGACCATTGTCCCCCTCATGGAACTGATTGCCGAAGTCCTGAACGAACAAGTACTTGGGCGGTACGGTGTGCGGATGGAACTACGACCCGAAATGATTGATGCCTTCCACGAGGATGAGAAGGACCGGGCGGGTGCGTATGCGTCCTATGTGTCAAGCGGGATGAAGCCATCGGTGGCGGCGCAGATATGCGGAATTGAACTACCGGCGGACATGGAGTACAGCGAACTGGACGAACCAGAGCCGGAGCCTGCCCCCACCCCTGCCCCGGTGGTCGAGGAAGTACAGCCGGAGACGCCGCCTACACCCATCCAGGCGGAAATGCGCCGGTGGGAGCGCAAGGCAATCAACGCCCTGAAGCGGGGCGAGCCTGCCCAGGTGGAGTTTATCAGCAACGTCATTCCCCACCTCACGGCTGCCCGAATTGAAACAGAACTCGGACGGTGCAAGTCCAGCGAGGACATCACCGCCGTGTTTGCCTACTACGCCCCGCAGACCGACATGCAGTCGATTGATGAGGAGGTGAAAGACATGGAAACTGAAAGATTGGACATGCTGCTGGCGGCATTGAAAGCCATCATGGAAACCCCGGAGCGCAAAGCCGCATCAGTGGCGAGCATTGACATCCCAACGGTCAATGTCACAGTCCAGGTGCCGCCCGAAAGCATCCAGGTGAATGTACCTGCCCAGCCCGCCCCGGTGGTGAACGTACCTGCGCCGGTGGTCAATGTGACCGTACCCGAACAAGCCGCCCCGGTGGTCAATGTCACCATCCCGGAGCAAAAAGCCCCGGTGGTGAACGTGGAGCCGGTCATCAATGTGCAAAACCCCGCCAAACCGGACACCCCTAGCAAGTGCGGAGGTCATTAGACGTGGCAGAGGATAAAGTCAGGCGTTTTATCACCATCGCCTTCGCAGAAACGGAAGGCATCAAACTACAACGGCGCGACAAGCGGGAGCCGGATAGGGAATGGAAGGAAATCGCACAAAAGCGCATCCAGTCGATTGTCCGCCGCCGGTTCAAACGCCAGAAGGCGGCTATCCTGGGCTGGGTGCAACGGCAGGCAGTTTATACCAAAGCCCCCATCCCGCCGGATGACCTGTTCGAAGATGAGGAATGGGACATTGAGGACGAAGCCGCCATGATGCATATTATCCTATGGGAGATGAGCAAAGGGGCGGAGCGGTTTTCCTCATCCATCGGCATGACCTTCGACACGTCCGGCATCAATGTCAGGGCGGCGAAGTTTGCCCGAACTTATCTCACAAAGTGGCTGGCGGACCTGGACAGAACATCAAGGGAGATTGTCAGGAACGCCCTGGCATTGTTCGTTGAAACGCCCGGCATGACCATCGGCGACCTGGTGAAGATGCTGCCATTCAACGAGGAACGCGCCTTGAGGATTGCCGTCACTGAAACAACCCGCATCTACGCCAAAGGACAGATGATTGCCGCCCAGGAGTTGAAGGAACAATACCCGGACGTGAGAATTATAAAAACCTGGTTCACCGATAATGATGATAAGGTCTGCGAAATCTGCGGACCGCTGCACGGCATGACAATTGACGTAGACGAGCCATTTTATGACATCGAGGATGATCTATACCAGGACGGCAACCCCCCGGCGCATGTGAACTGCCGGTGCTGGATTGAGACAAGTACGGACATTCGGGGAACCCGCTAATGTCCAACGATTTATACATCCAGGTGGTCGGGCTTGACAAGGTGGAAGCCGCATTCAAACGGTTCCCGCAGGAGATTGAGCAGGACATCGGGCAGGCGGCTGCGGAAGCCGCCAAACTCATTATCATCCAGGAGGGGGTATCGAACTATCCCCCTGCAACGGAGGCAAACGCCCCGCCAGTCCCCTGGTATGAACGAAATAAAGGCATGTGGGTGATGCGGCATGGCGAGGTCATCAACCTGGAAAATTCAGAAGAATATGGCGCGGCATTTGACACACAAAGGGTAAAGATGGGGGTGACAATCATCAACAAAGCCAAGTACGGCAAGTACATTGGCGGCGAACAGCAGGCGCGCCACATGGCACGGATTGGCTGGCGCAAGGTCTTTGACGTTGCCAAAGAGAAGCAGGCGGAAATTACCGAAATATTTAACTTGTGGATCGCCCGGCTGATACGGCGGCTTAATTTGTGATAAGTACTTGACAGTTGTGCAGACATTTGCTATCATAGGTGTACACACTATGACGGGCGAGGAATATCACCAACCGCCCAGGAAAGCGGGAACGTGTAAAAAGCGAGCGTCATAGGCTTACGGTATAGGTGCTGAAGCACAAGTAAGGTCAAACGTGACTTTACTTGTGCTTTTCGTTTAAGGAGGTGTAATGGAGGAATTTACTTCCACCACCACGCCCATACCAGAAGCAGGGGAAACGACAGAGAGCGTCAAGACCGGCGCACGCAACAGCCGCGAGGATAAGGTGCGCATCCGCAAGGCGCGGGAGCTTGCCACAAACATTGTGGATATCACACGCGAACTGGTGCCAGATGATACCGACTTACCCGAAGGGGAAATCCCCATCAAGTCCGAAGACCTGGTGCAGTTTGGCGATTGTGTCAAGGCAACCCGCCTGGAGGATGGCACTCTGAAATTAGGCGGCTACCTCATCCGCTATTCCACCGAGAACGACCCGGACGTGACCGGGGACTATTTCACCCACGATACCGACTTTGGACACGACTTCCCGGCGCGCATGCCCGTGTATTTCCATCACGGCATGGACGCCAAGATGGGGAAGCGGCGATTGTCATCTTCCACATTGACAGAAGATGAATTCGGTATTTGGGCTGAAACAATCCTGCGGGATCGTGACGAGTATGAAAAGTTTCTCGCACAGATGGCGGAAGCGGGCAAGCTGGGCTGGTCATCCGGCGCGGCATCCCACCTGGTAGAGCGGAAATCAACAGGCAAGGCAAACCGGATTGACACCTGGATTATTGCCGAAGCCTCCCTGACACATACCCCAGCGGAGCCGCGCAACAGCGTCAGCCCGCTGAAATCAATTCACCCAATCCCTCAAAAGGAGGAAACAATGGAAATCACTGAAGAACGACTGACTGAACTCATTTCAGCAGCCGCAACCAAAGCCGCTGAAGAAGCGGTCAAGTCCATGCCCGCCGTTACGCCTGCGGCTGGATTTGATGTACAAGTGACCAAAGACGCTGGCGACCAGCCATTCAAAAGCGCGGGCGAGTTTTTCCAGGCAGTCAAGAACGCTGCCCTGTACCCGTCATCCGCCGATGAACGACTGAAATCCCTCAAAGCCGCGTCCGGCATGAGCGAAGGCGTCCCCGCCGATGGCGGATACCTGGTATCCCCCACCATCGCTGGCGGCATCGTGGAGAAAATGTACTCCACCGGTAGCATCCTGTCCCGCGTGGCGATGGATAATATCGGACCCAACAGCAACGGCATGACCTACAACGCCATTGACGAATCCAGCCGCGTGGACGGCAGCCGCTATGGTGGTCTGCAAGGCTATTGGCTGGCGGAAGCCGGAAGCAAAACCAGCAGCAAGCCGAAGTTTCGCCAGGTTGACCTTAAATTGAAAAAGGTCGCGGCACTGGCTTACGCCACAGATGAACTGCTTTCCGATGCAACCGCCCTGGAAGCCTGGCTGTACCGCACTGTTCCCAACGAGTTGCGCTTCAAAGTTGAAGATGCAATCTACAACGGCGATGGTGTTGGCAAACCCCTGGGCATTATGAACGCCCCCTGCCGCGTGGATGTTCTGCGCTATGCGACTTCCGGCGTGGCAATCCAGGACATCGTGAACATGTATGCCCGCCGCTATTCGGGCTACAACGATTATGTTTGGCTGATCAACCAGGACGTGATGCCCCAGCTTTTGCAGCTGGTCATCTCCAGCACCCCGGTTTTCCTGCCCCCAGGCGGGTTGTCCGGTTCGCCTTACGGCACCCTGTTTGGTCGTCCAGTCATCGAGGTCGAATATGCAGCCACAATGGGAACCGTTGGTGACATCGTTCTGGCGAGCTTGAGCAATTATCAGGCGATCCAGAAGGGTGGCATTGAAGCAGCCAGCTCGATTCACGTCCAATTCCTGACGGACGAAACCGTGTTTCGGTTCGTGTACCGGGTGGATGGCGCACCGACCTGGGGCGCAGCCCTCACCCCGTTCAAGGGATCGAACACCCAATCCCCATTTGTTGCGCTTGCTACCGCAACGGCATAAAGGAGGCTGACAATGGGTAACAATCTCGTATCTTATGACAACGTTGTGATGCTGCTGGCACCGCAGGACATCGCCGGAAACGCAACCGCTTCCACCTACCTTGACCTCAAGACTGCGAATGACTGCATGATTTACGTCATGGTGGGCGGTATCACAACCGCAAGCGCAGACCAGACCGCTGGACCGGTTATCACCATCCAGGCGTCTACCGCTGCTGCATCCAACGCCACCGAAACCAATTATGAATTTCTGTACCGGCTTTCTGGTGCAGTCCAGAGCAATACCTGGACAGCCCCCGCATCTGCAACCGCTGGCGTGGATTTGACCGTGACCGGGGATAACAAAATCCTGGCAATCAAGGTTGATCCTGCAGGTGTTGCCGCACTCGGCGCAGACTTCCGCTATGTTCGTGTAGTGGTGACCCCTGGCACCGGCGGGGCAACCTGTCTTGTCAGCGTCATGGCTGCAATTGACACGCGTTACAAGCAGACCACCTTCGTGTCTGCGACCTAACTACTCCATGCTGTTCGGGGGGCGGGTACTATCACCGTCCCCCGGATAGCAAAAGGGCAATTATGCGAATTGGCAATAATCCAATGCGAGGCAAGACTATCAGCCACACCATGCCGGGTGAAGTGGCAACGGTGGTGACGCACCTGCCGAACCAGGAAGGCTACCACGCCCAGCGGCTTGAAGTTGTCCAGACCTGCCTGAAAAGTATGCGCAACGGCGCAGGCGTCCCCGTCCTGGTATGGGATAACGGATCGTGCCAGGAACTGCGTGACTGGCTGCTGGACGACTACCGCCCGGACTTCCTGGTGTTGTCTGACAACGTAGGAAAGCACAATGCGCAGAAGTCCATCGCCAACCTGTTTCCGCCGGAAACCATTATCGGCTTTTCAGATGACGACATGCTATTTTGGCGCGGCTGGTGGAGTGAGAGCATTCGGCTGCTAAAAGGATTTCCCAACGTTGGCGCGGTATCCGCCTGGTATGCCCGAACTGCAACAAAATGGGGGATTGGCAGCACACTGGAATGGGCGGGGGGTGAAGCCCTGGTAGAATGCGGGAATTTCACACCGATTGAGCATGAGATTGATTATGCCCGGTCGGTCGGGCTGCAAGTTGACCCGCATATCACCCGCATATCCAGCCTGTGTGATTACAAGATCACCTATAAGGGGATGACCTGCTACGCATCGGCGCAGCACTGCCAATTTATCACCCGTGCCGGGGTGATTGGCAGATATTTACATTGGAGCGACCAGGCGATGATGGGGCAGAAAGAACTGGACGAGCGGGTGGACGCAGACGGTTACTTGCGCCTGACGACTTTCACCCGGTTGGCGTTGCACATGGGGAACATCATTGATGACGAAATACGGGAACGAATAGGAGACGCAATTGGCACAGCTATGGTATAAGCCCAGCCCGCCTGACGAGGTACACGATACCCCCTGGTTATCACCGGACGCCACACGCTATTTAGAGAGCCTGCTGCGCCCGAATATGCACGTCCTGGAACACGGCAGCGGCGGCAGCACCATCTGGCTGGCAAAGCGGGTGGAACTGGTGACGGCAGTGGAACATGACCCTGACTGGCACCGGGCGGTCAAGTCCGTTGCCCCTTCCAATGCCAATGTCATTCTATGGGACAAACCAAGACTGCCAAAACTGCGCCCGCCTTATGACCTGGTACTGGTGGATGGCGAGCCGGTAGAGGAACGCGCCTACTATATCCGGGCAGCGGAAAAGTTAGCCAAGCCCGGCGGCGT
>JAGVUS010000055.1 GCA_019136175.1 Chloroflexota bacterium
CCTCCCCCATTGGTGATGCCGGTATCATCTGCCGCTACCAGGATGCAGAGAATTTTTACTTCCTGAGTATCACCACCGATGGATATTATGGTATATCCAAGATCAAAGACGGAGAAGAATTCCAGCTGACGGATGACTATCCAACGACAGCCATCATCAACACAGGAAAATCCATCAACCATCTCCGGGCAGAGTGCATTGGCAGCAATTTAACGCTCTTTGCCAATGGAACTGAACTTGTCAGCATTTCAGATGCAGACTTTTCTTCGGGTGATGTCGGGCTAATTGGCGGCTCTTACGAAGATGCTGGTGTGGATCTGCGGTTCGACAATTTTGTCGTGACCAAACCCTAAATTTCTTCCAGTTCGTTGAGGATCTCAAAAAATTTTTCAACCACCTGGGGATCAAACTGGCTCCCCGCCTGGTTGCGCAGATAGGCTAATGCCTGCTCGCGTGACCAGGCGGTGTGGTAAACGCGGTCATGAGTCAGTGCGTCCCACACATCCACAACTGCAAATATCCGCCCAGCCAGCGGAATTTCCTCTCCCCGCAATCCCGCTGGATACCCTGTGCCATCCCACCGCTCATGATGTGTAACAGGAATATCCACCGCTTTTTGCAGGAACGGAATGGTCGCCAGTAATTTTTGGGCAAATATGGGATGTTGCCGCATAATATCCCACTCTTCGGCAGTCAATGGACCCGGTTTAAGCAGGATCTCATCCGGAATTGCCATTTTTCCAATGTCGTGAAGGACAACCCCGCGGCGCAGGTGATCCATTTCTTCGTCCAGGACCCCCATTTTCTGTGCCAATCGTACGGTCAACGCCAGCAGGCGGCGGGTATGATCCCCCGCTTCCGCATTGCGTAAATCCAGGGCGCGCGCCCAGCCACGTATGGTTGCATCATAGGCTTCCGTCAATTCCTGGTTGGATTCTTCCAGTTGGCGGAACAAATCCGCGTTTTCAATCATGATGGCTGCCTGGTCTGCCAAAGATTGCAGTAAAGTTATCGTATGGCGATCCAATTCAAACGAAGTGCGGTGGAAAATTTCCAGAACACCCTTGACCTGATCCTTCACCTGCAATGGAACGCCGTAATACGAGTGGAATCCTTCACTCACGCGCAGCGGATGTCCAACCCGATCCCCCATTCTTCCCCCCAGTTGTGGAATGGAGACAATATGTTTTGTCTGCATCACCTTATTCGCCAGGCTGTCTGTCTGCTCAATTCTTGTGTATGGCGGGAGGGATAAAATAAAACCATACTCAGCCAGGTACATTAACCTGTCCTCTTCCCGGCTATGCACCAGCACATCTGCTGCATCCACACCCAATTGATCAATCACCTTCTGCAGCAATAACTGCATGGCAGGCATAATCTCCATACCACTGAGGATTGCCAAATCCACGCTCCTCAAAGCATCCAGGTGATTCAATTGACGCTGCAAATCTGCATCCACTTGCTTTTGCTGTGTGATATCTGTCAGGATGCTCATTACAGCCTGTTGACCCTCCCATTGAATTCCAACTGATTGGATCAAGACATACTTCTCTCCACCCTGCCGCAGATAAATTCGAATGGGGTTTTCCATGACCGGGACAATCTTGCCCTCCATGGTCAGGCGGGTGCGGGTCCGGATGATTTCCTTGTCTTCACGATGGACAAGATCCAGGATGGATATCTGAAGCAGCTCTTCAGAGGTATAACCCGTCATCTGGCAGACTTGGTGATTTACATATAACACCCGTTCTCCTACAGTGACCAGGATACCATCCGTCATATTCTCCACAACTGAGCGGTATTTTTCCTCGCTTTGTTTCAGTGCGGATGTTCTTTTCCGCACTTCCGATTGAAGCGCCTGCGACCAGAGGATAAAGATGACCAGTAATAAGATGATGATACCAAGCACTGAGAATAACAGCGCATTTTGTTCAAAAAAGTTTGCTCGTTGATATACTCCAAACCATTTCTCGTAAATCCGCTGATATTCCCCCGTGGTTTTCAGGATGTTCAAGCCATTATTGAGCTGGAACAACAGATCCTGGTTCCCCTCCTTGACTGCCATCCCATAGGATCGGCTTTCCAGGTTCAAGCCGGCAGGTTCCACGCGGATCATGTGGTACTTTTGGATGAAGTACAATCCCTGCATTTTGTTTAAAATGGCAGCATCTGCATTTCCCATCGAAAGCTGGGTGAGAGCATCCGGCACTTCCAACACGGGAATGATTTCCCCTGCCAGGTTGCGTTCCAGCAGGTAATCATGCATAATCCCCCCCTCCTGGACAATAATGCGTTTATCCCGCAAATCATCCAGGGAGCGGATGGGAGAACCATTCAATCGAAAAATGTCGAAAGATACCTCTGTTGTGGGAACGCTAAAATCGTAATATGCCTCCCGTTCCATCGAAAAAGCCATCCCAGCAATGACATCCACCTCCCCGCTTTCCAACCGCTGGCGGGCAATTGCCCAGGGGGACAGGCTGATCACCACCTCAGCGCCAATTGCTTCTCCAACCGCCCGGATCAGATCATTATCAAAACCTTGAATTTCATTCCCCACAAGATAAGAATAGGGTGGATAGTTATGGTCTCCCCCAACCAGTATCACTATTTTTTCGGGTCCCGGGGTTGGCTGGAAAGCCCCAACTGGTTGATACCCCATACTGGCAAAGGTCAGCAGCAACATGCCAAGAATGATTATCAGCAGTGGAACCCGGCGATGTCTATTACCTTGGGGCAGCATGTGCTTCATCATCCACCGTAAAGAATGTGCCAAATTCAATATAATGGTAATATCATAGCATGGTTTGAGGTTTTTTTCACTGTTTCGTTGCTTTTTCAACAACCGGAAATCACAGCTATAATAGATGAATAATCTGATGGAGTGAGCAGCCAATACCCATGGAATCAAAACCGCCTTCCAACACTTTTCCAAATCCTGCGCCAATCCCAACCCGAACACCCCCCAGGAATACTGCCCCGTGGGTGGCTGCAGTTGCAATAGGATTGGTGATCATCTGCTGCTTGGTTTTACTTGCTGTGTGGGTAAGTTCCGAATCGGGTTTTGATGGCTTCCTTTCCGGGTTGCTGCTTGCCATGCTGCCTGTTCCAATCTATATCTCAATTGCCACCTGGATTGACCGGTATGAGCCTGAACCCGTCTGGATGCTGGCAATCGCGTTCATCTGGGGAGCAACCATTGCCACGGCGGTTTCCGCCATTCTCAACACCATGGGGGGATTGGTGGTTGGGCTGACCATCAGCGAAGCAGCCGGGGAAGTATTTTCAGCCGTCATTTCCGCTCCCATCGTGGAGGAGACATTCAAGGGATTGGGGTTGTTGATTTTTTTCCTCTGGAAAAAAGAGGAATTTGATAACATAACTGATGGGATCCTGTATGCCGCCATGCTTGGATTGGGCTTTGCCATGACAGAAAATGTCATTTATTATGGCCGCGCCTTCCTTGAGGAAGGATTTTCCGGCTCATTATCTCTGTTTTCACTGCGCGGGCTGGCACTGCCCTTTTTACACCCGCTTTGCACATCGCTGACAGGGATTGGATTTGGCTGGTCACGGCAAACCACCCGACCATGGGTTAAATGGATTGCCCCGGTGGCAGGATTTTTCCTGGCAATCTCCCTGCACGCCATCTGGAATCTCTCTGCCACGTTTGATTTTTGGGTATTGGCATACGCCATAATCCTGGTTCCCACGCTGATCGGTGTATACATCCTCGTCAAGATCACCCACAAACGGGAAGCACGGATCCTTCAACAATTCCTGCAGCCCGAATTAAATTCCGGTCTGTTAACACCGGATCGATTTTTTGAATTGCACAACTTGAAGGAGCAGCGCCGCACTGCCTGGAGAGCCTTCCGCTCTGGTGGCATTAAGGCATGGCGAAAACGCATGAAATTCCACCAACTGGGAGGGGAACTGGCTTTCCACCGCTGGCGGGCATCCCGCGGGTTGGTTAAAGGGTCTGTCGAGCTGAAAGATCAACAACTCACCCAGGCACTGCTGGCACACGTGGATTAAAGGCTCTACAACCATTTCAAACTGCTGATCCGGGCTGGTAAAATCACATGGAAGAACCATGAGAGAGTTACCGCTTTTTCCATTGCACACCGTCCTGTTTCCGGGCATGCCGCTTGAACTTCACATCTTTGAAGCCCGTTACCGGGAAATGATTCAATCCTGCCTGGACGGCAGCCAACTGTTTGGTGTTGTTCTGATCCGCCAGGGAGACGAAGCCCTTGGACCCCTTCCGCAGCCCCACCGAATTGGTTGTACAGCCCGCATCGTACGCTTTCATCCATTGGCGGATGGACGGATGAATATTCTTACCGTTGGATTGGACCGTTTCCAAATCCTGGACATACATCTGGACAAACCTTACCTGATAGGGCAGGTCGAGTTTTTACCAATGGAAAAGCCGCATTCCATGGAACTGCTCATTCAATCCCGACCAACAACGGGGTTGATCCACCAGTACATCCGCCAGGTCATTGATAACACAAGATCCTATGATCTACCGCACGACCCTCTGACGCTTGCCTATCTTGCAGCTTCGTTGTTACAGATCGAACCCTACGAAAAGCAGCAACTTCTCGAATCGATGGATGCGGTCGCACTCACAGCAACCATCATCCGCCTGTTAAAACGGGAAATCCGGCTGAATCAATATTTCGGTACCCAGGTTGAAAACCCCACCGCCCGAATGAATTAAAAAACAGGGGCTCCAAGTAACCTTGTTTCATTCCACCGTTCCAATTGGCTTGCTCTCTCTTCCCAGTCGCCTGCGTGGTTCGTAAGAAGGGGCACTTCTGCCTTTTGGGGTTCTCTGGCTCCACCCAGTATCCAATCAATTCGCTTGCTCTATCCGAACGTACTACTGGATTGGTCTTCTGAACTTCTCAGCCAGATTGTCGGTTCCCAAAATAATCAGGTTTTCTGGGATTTCAATCCAGACTTACAAAACCTGCTTTTTTGGTCTCCTGCCGGTGGGAAATTCCAATTTCTTGGAGCTCCCTGCATTTATAGTATAGGGAAATTTTACCCGCGAGTCAATATGTTCAGACAAGTTTTAAGGATTCTTAATCTCCTTCCTTATGGATCAAGAAATTGGCACTGGGCAGGCGTCATCAGAACCCCGGTATGGTCATAATTCATGATATTCCCCGGATTTCTTGCACCCTGGTTGTTGCCTTCATCATCCGGGGAGTCCAGGACATCGAAGTCACCATCAGCACGCAAATCAAGTTCATGGACTTTTTCATGAAAGAGGGTCAGGTTATCCGTATCTTCTCCGTTATCCACCACCACCTGTCCATCAGGAGGAAACGTAGCACCCAGGGATCCATCCGAGAAACCAGGGAAATAATAAACATTTTCCGTGTTAGTGCTGTCATCAAAATACCCCATTTCCCTGGCTTTTGCCATTTCCTCATCATCCAGTCCGTCCCCATCAGGGTCAATTTGATCCCAATCAGACCGGGGTATGTACGTGATAATCACGGCAAAATCAATATAAAATCCGCAGATGCACAGGGCAGCATTGAGATTAAATCCTGCTTCTGCTGCATCCACATCCTGCTGCACTTCACCAGGGGTCGCCTCACCCTCAACAACATACACATGCATGATCAAGGTCTTCACCGGTTTAATCGTCAGGGGATAGAGCCACCAAAGCCCAAGATAGGGATTGGGATCATACAGGATGGGCGACATGGTTGCATCATAATGTTGAAAATTTGTAATTTTCAGCTCAAATGGAATGATATCGGTTGAAGCCGGGGTTGAGAACACAATGGAAAATGGCATCACTGTTCCAATCACACCAGGCGCGCCGGGCAGGTAATTCAGATCAAAATTGAGCAACATATTTCCTGCGCCATCCGGGACCATCACACAGGTTACCGTATACATTCCCGGGTCAAAGACATGACACCCTGTGAACTCCACACCTGGAGCCAGGGGATAACGAACTGTTCCAACAGAACGAATCCAGCCTTCCGGTCCCACTGGCAAATTGATTTCCACAAAAACATCAAAGAACGATTCGACCATCCAGCCCGTTCCATCCATTTCCATCGGTCCCGGAAAAACCAGTTCTACAGGTGGGTTGGCAACCTCCACAATTTCCATCGATGCCGTGGGAAGATAGACACATTGCATCCCGCCCGTTCCATAATCCATTCCTTCAAGCCGGTACATCAAGCCATATTCAGGGAAGAACGGATCCGGTTGAGCAGGTAGAACAAACAGGTCCGGGTTGGTTGATGTGCATACAATCATGGCTGGGTCTGGATGCTTCACCGGGTTTTGATATTCATCATGTCCCCACAGGCTGACAGATTGTTCTGAAGATCGAAGCACGTTGATGCCGACCATGGGACCCGAATCCACCCGTAATGCTGCCCGATCCTGGTAGGGTGTATCCTCCTGTTTGACATCACGGTACGCCCGGGCAACAACCTGATAATTTCCACTCCCGGTTTGGATATACTCACCAGTATAAATCCCGTCGCCATGGGATGCCAGGTTGATCGTGTCGGCGGCTGCATGACTGCGACCAGTTATCGAGGCAGTGACATACAGTTCCGGATCATAGATCGTATTCCCAAGATAATTGACCGTCCTGGCATTCAAAAGCACCACCTGCCCGGCTGGAACCGTTGCAGTGGATAATTCCAGGATTAAATTTGCCACAATGATCGGCGATGCCTCCCTGGCAATCATCGGTAAATGAATTTGTTGGACAGGATCTCCTGCAACAGGAACCACCGAGTTGGCAAGGATCACCAGTATCACCAAGAATGCCACAAACCAAATGCCAAAACGTTGCGCGTTCACTTCCACCTCCTTTGCCCTCCCAAATCAGATGGTGAAGTGCAACGCAGCAGCAATCCAATGGCATTGTCACCGGAATTGGCAATTGCTGTTTAATGTTCCATTAAGAATATTATACTGGTAAATCGTTTATTTTCAAGCATTCCCCACCCAGGCAAGTGAAATACGTCCCCGATCGATTTC
>JAGVUS010000469.1 GCA_019136175.1 Chloroflexota bacterium
GGCTGCTGTGCGCCGGGTGATGCGATATGCCGGACCGCGCATGGTAGTGTCCCACCCCATCCTGACCATCCGGCATTATATGGACGCCCTGACCAACCGGAAGAAAAAATAACACCCGGTTGGGTTGGCAGGCTGGTTTGTGGATTGGGGGGAGACGCTAGTCCTTTCCGCCCAATTTTGTCAGCAGCGGAGAGAGCAGGTACGTCACCAGACCGGTGACAACTGCCACAATCAACCCGATGGTAATGTCATTAAATTGGGTGGGTTCAAAGATCAACCAGGAGATGAGCAGACCGATCACCAGCCAGGAGAAAGCCAGCAGCCAGCGGTAGTTTCTTTCCGTATTGGCGGCAACCCGGTCCGGTGTGCGCATGATGATCCGGTCAATGGCAACCTGTTCAGTTCGGGCGCTGAGTTTCTTTTTCAGCAGCCAGTCTGCACCGTTTTCCTCCGCCTCGCGCAGTTCATTGTCTCCCAGCAACACAAGCCCCTTCTGTGTGTAGATAACCACGGGGAGTTTACGGACGGAATACTTTTGCCGGATAAGCTTCAGGATATCCAGTCCGCTTGGTTCCCACGCTTCATGCACAATTCTTCCAGTCTCTTCAATTTGCCGGTCCAGGTCGGCAAGCGATGCTTCCGCCCGGGCGACCCGCTCTTCAAACTCCGGGTCATCCTCGCGGGGGTGAAACAAATCCAGCAGCACCAGGTCGGGTAAGTTTTTCAGTTTGTCCAGGGTGACAAGCAAGTCCCTGGTGTCGTTGACCAGGATAATATCATAATGATCGCGGTGCCGTTCCAAGAACTGCTCCCGGAACCGCGCCTGGTCATCACAATACACAATGGTTTTCATCTTCATGGGTTTTTCTCCCTCCCCAAATCAATCATCCACACCCGGTATGGTGACAAGGATATCATAATCTCCTGCTGGCGGGGAGTTTTGAAAGTCTCAATCTCCGTAAGGTCCCTTTTTGGTTGGTTCTGGTCTGGGAGCTTCTTCGCGGGGATTGCTTTCCCCGCCGCGCTCCGGGCTGGCATTCACTGATTTGCGGGTGGATTGCTCGGTTTCCAAAAAACGGAACAGTAGGGGGGTCTTGCTGGATGGTTCGTGGTTTGACATCAATTTCTCCTGAACATGGATTTTTACAGATGGTCATGCGGGGGAATTCCCCGCCAGCAGGCTTGCCATGGCTTGACTCACGCGAACGCCGGATAATTGTTCCGCCCAAAGGAATTGACCATTGCCGTTGATTTCGAGAAACACGTACTCTCCATCCGGTTTGCAGATGAGGTCAATTGCACCAAACTCCAATCCCAGGATGTGGGTCAGCTGAACACATTTCTGCTCGATGTCAGGCGGCAACTGGATGGCGGTATAGGGTGTGTTTTCCACATCATACCTGCGCCAATCCACGCTGGATATTGCACTTTGCTGGCTGGGGATTTGGATTGCCAGCACCTGCTGCCCAACAATATTGGCGCGCACTTCAAACCGTTTTGGTACTTCCTCCTGGAAGGTGACCGGTGCGATCCGGATTTCCTCATCCGCCCCCAGGTCTTCCTGCCGCAGCCGGTTGGTCAGCACAAAATGCACCTGCTCCTGGTCTGCCGAATAGACCCATCCACTGCCAGTTGCTTTGACAATCACCCTGCCATTGCACAAATCATAGAATTCCCGGGCTTCCTGTGGGTCATTGGTGATTCGTGTGCGGGGGATGGATAGACCGACCTGCCGGGCAACCTGGAGCTGGAGGGGCTTGCGGGCAGCAAGCCGCAACCGGTCGGGGCGCGATACCCAGAAGCAGCCATCCATCAACACCCAGGCGGATTCAAAAAATGCTTTCCATTCATCCCTTGCGAATTCCAATGCTTCCGTGGATAGGGAATTTGACTCAAATGTAACCAGCCTGGGGCGGCGGTACCAGATGGCGTCCATCTCCTGCAGGGGAACTTTTCGGTCGTGGATGGTCAGAATCAGCCTGTCCGGCTCCGGGTCTGCTGATTGAAACAGGCTGAGCGTATGGTCGCTTCCCATCTTTTCCGGGTGAAACAGGATGGGCTCAACCCCCATCTTGTGGAGGTGTGCCACAACAGCGTGGGTATGCTCGTCCTGTGGATTGGATACGATGAGAATGTTTCTGGGTGCCATGAGAGGTGGAATGGATCAGGAATGCTTTGATTATACGATACCTGGCAGCAGGAGCTGGTCAAATGTTGGATGATTTTATCCCGGATCTGTTCTGATTGAATTCATCTTCCAGTATAATCATTCATATTATTCCACAAATCGGTGGCTGAATCCCCCTTGCTTCCCATTCATTTTTTGGATACATTTCTTGAAACGGTTCCCGCAGAATTGCGGGATATTATTCTGGAATTGCGAAATATTGTTGCCCAGGTGGCTCCAGACGCCGTGGAAGTGATCCGCTGGGGTGGGTTAATGTATCACTATGCGGGCAGGGGCGGCATTGTCAGTGCCGGGATTTGCGGCATCCACGTAGTTGAAAACCAGGTCCGGCTTGAATTGATTCACGGCGCATTTCTTCCAGATCCATCCGGCTTGTTGGAAGGCGACAGGAAAGCCAAGCGGTTTGTCCGGATCTCCTGCTACGACAAAGCTCCCTGGGATGATCTAACAGCATTAATTCTTGCTTCCAGCCAGTTTGACCCCAGATCATTGAGCGATTCCAATTAATGCCGCCATCACGAGGATTCATGCCTGCCCTGCCCCAAATCATTGAAGGAATTCGACAGAAGAAGACACAGTTGCAGGTTGGCATCCTGTGTGTGCTGGTTGCTGTCTCCAGGTATGTATTTCGATCGAGCTACCTCTACGAGTGGGATTCAGTTCAATACGCGCTCAGTATCCAGAAATTTGACATCATGTGGCACCAACCGCACCCTCCGGGCTACATTTTTTATGTTGTTTTGATTAAATTGTCCCACGTGCTGGTTGGTGACCCCAATCTGTCCATGATCCTGGTGAATATCCTGGTCAGCGTGGTCTCGCTCCTCATTTTTTATCAATTCAACGAATTGTTTTTTAAAAGCCAGCGGCTTGCACTGGCTTGCTCTCTGATGTTTGCAGTCAATCCCATCTTCTGGTTTTACGGTTCCACGTCTGTAATCTATGTGCTTGAGGCGCTGATATCCATTGTGATTGGGTACACCATGCTGGTCGCCCTGAAATCGTCTTCGTTTAAACCCCTGGCGATTGCCATCTTCTTTCTCGGATTTTTGGGCGGATTCCGCCAGACATCCACTTTTTTATTCATCCCGCTGGCAATTTATGTTGCCAGCAGGAAAATTCGATCCGTGAACCATGCCTGGAAAGCCCTCCTGGTCTTTTCTGTTTCGATTTTCCTTTGGTGGCTGCCAACGATTATTAATACGGGTGGGCAGAAAAACTACTCGCTGATTTCAGAAGGATTGACGGCATTTGGCGACCAAAAAATGGCAACCTTCTTTGGGGGGTATGCCAGTTATCTGTTGAATAATCTTGCGAATTTTGCGGTCTGGCTACTCCAAGGGCTGACGCCGGTTGGCGTGGGAATCATGCTCTATGCTGTCTTTAAATACTGGAAAAAATACTTTGTGCGGATGACGATTCACAATGAGCGTGGAATCTTCATGATTTTATGGACTGCTCCTGCGGCGGTTCTGTATCTGCTCTATATTGAAAAAGCAGGCTATCTGTTAACGATCATTCCGGCATTGCTGGTTTTCCTGACCTGGTCCATCTCCAGGATCACAACTTCAGGAGTGGATGAAATCAAACCAATCCGCCAGGCGAATGGGATGTTATTCAGTATGATTGTCCTGATGATCCTCTGGTTTGTTCTGCCTTTTACAAAGCAGGGAATCCCCCAAAAACTGGGTGTGGCGGCGTTTATCCAGCAGCCTCCCCTCTCTGATTACAATTGGGATGTTTCCGCCAGGGAACTGCGGCAGAAGGATTTTGTGTTATCGCAAACACAAAACATCCTCCTGGAGCAAGGGCTGCGGGAGGAAAATACAGCCATCTTTTATGCAGGAGGATATCCAACCTGGCGGCACCTTCACTACTACCTCCCGGGTTTTTCCAACTACTGGCTGGTTGATCCCACCGTATCCGGGATTCCACAGTTTCATGCTGAATATTATCTTGCCAGAAATTTTTCGGTTTCCTCTTATTCCGGGCTTCCCTTTTGGGTGATTGGGGAGAGACCGGATGAAATTGACATTTTACTGGCGGATGAAATTGACTACCTTGTTTGGATTGCAGACAGGGACACAACCATCTACAATCAGGTGCAGGTTAATTATCCATCCATCGTCACCCATACCTTGTCAAATGGTCAGGAAGTGCTTATTACCAGGATGCAAGCTGACCCTGTAGATCTTGGAAGTTTTGTTTTGAAACATTAATGGATGAATATCAACAAAAGGGATGAATCTCATGAGTCCAAGAAAACCAAAAACGGATTTATTGAAACAATACCTGCAATTCGGCTTGGGTTTGATGTTAACCACTTCGTTTGCCGTCCTAAAAATCCCCAAGTTATATGAACTGGTTCAAACTAATCTGGTGGAAGGTATTCTATCCATCAGCCTTTTTGTGGTGACCTGCGGCTGGCTGGGTGGCTGGATTTATTTCGATCACCAGGAAATTCAATACGTTGAGGAATATTACGATACAAAGTCTGTAAAAATTAAGACCGAACCATTTCTTAGCGCCCTGTTCATCGGCTTGTTTTCCGGACTTTTGTTTGGTCTGACAGATCAGCCCCGATTTTATATCCTGGCTGCCATGGGGAATTGGGTGCTCGGGATGTTTGGCTATAAAACGGTGCGGAAAACACTGCACGCTGCCTTTGGCAAGGACGAACGGTATCAACAGGGCGTGCGGAAAATCATCAACGATTATTATCTCAAGAGTCCCTTCTATTGGTTGGATACGATTGCCCTGATTGTGATTGCGGTTGGGCTGGGACTGGCATGGTATTCCTTTTTCGCACAAAAACCTTTCTTCCACTACCTCAGCTATGGGATTGCCATTGTCACGGTGCTGGTCCACGAAGGAATTTTGTGGATCTGGCGTATTCGGCGCGATCGCAAAATAGAAGAAATTGAAGACCTGGAAGACGATTCGGAAGAACAATAGCCGCTTTCATCAAGGGACAATCTCGGAAAAATAACACCTTGACGGGGTGTATTTCCGTGGCTATACTCTACTTAAGGGCTGTTTAATAATATCTTCAGGAGGATAAAATGACTTCTTTTTCGCGGATGCCCCGCTATGATATTCGGAATGATGGGTATGGTCCCTATGCCATTTTTTACTGTGATGTTTGCGGGCGGGAGTTTCGGAGCCGCCCGGATGTGGGCAAAGCTGTTACCCAGGATATTGGCAGGTCGGCATTGGGGGGATTGCTGCGCAAGGTTCCACTGGTTGGCGGGGCAGTGGCGGATAACGTGGTGGGGGAGGATCCTCGGTATTCCTTGAAAATGGATGAAAAGCAGCTGGAAGCCGCCTGGGTACAGGTGCAGGAACATTTCCGCCAGTGTCCAACCTGCGACAGGATCGTCTGCCTGAGTGATTTTGATACACAATCCGGCTTTTGTAATGAAGACAGCCCACGCCAGGATGAGATTGCTGAATCGCGTGGTTCCCAGGCAGGTGCTGCCTTGAAAGGATTTGCCACTGCTTTGGGGCTGGGTGGCGCGGTGGAACGTGCCACGGAGGCAGCCCGCAAAGTGCAGGAAGCCGCAACTGCCAAATGTCCCAACTGCAACACGATTGCCGAGGCTGGAACCAAGTTCTGCCCGGAATGCGGCACAAAAATGGTGCAGCCGAGTGTGTCCACCTGTCCCAAGTGTGGAACGGAAACCATGGGTGCAAAGTTTTGTCCCAATTGCGGGGAGAAAATGGAAAGCAAGCCCATCGTGACGCATTGCCCAAAGTGTGGTACGGAAACAAAGGGTGCGAAATTCTGTCCGGAATGTGGCGAAAAACTCGCCTGATAGAAACCGAAAACAAAAACGGAGTGGGTGCTTATACCCACTCCGTTTTTTTTATATCCGGGACGATCTTCTACCGGCGCCGTAATGCCCGGAGGATGATCAGTAAAATAACCGCGCCCACAAAGGCAGTCAAAATATTACTGAGGATGGTGCCTCCGATGGAGATGCCCAGCAGGCTGAAGAGCCAGCCCCCAAGGATACCACCCAATATACCAACGATGATTTTACCCAACAGACCCATGCGAATGCCCTTGATGACCAGGTCTGCCAGGAAGCCGGCAACACCGCCGACAAGAATCCAGGTGAGAATTGATCCAATATCCATGTGAGGTTCTCCTTTTTGTTTTGAATGGTTGATACGTATTATTTTAAACCCTGATTCACCGAAAAGGGTGCAAAATTTCACAAAAAAAAGATTTTAGATATGGTATAAATACATCAAATCCAGATCCATGATTTTCTTTGACCATTCCCATTGCCCTGAGAGGGGATAGACATGAAGATAATGTTGCGGGAATTACGAGCGCATCAAAAGGAAGCTTGGCTTCTGTTGGGCGGAATTGTCCTGCTTTGGATTTTTACAATTGTTACCTGGATGTATGATGATTCCGGCATTTCTCAGGGGATCCATCCGGCGGCGCTGGTTATTCAATTGGTCATCCCAATATTCATCGGCATCCTGGCAGTTCGATGGTGTGATTCCTGGACCGATCGAATCCATTGTGGAATCTGGCTGGTCATCCTGTATGCTGTTTTGGAGTTGCTGTTCACATTTGGGTGGGATCGAATCCTATTCCTTATGGGAACCACTGAACCAACCGGTGGAGAAAGCTACGGTTTCTGGGCAAATCTACTCTTTGTCCTGGGGATGGGGTTACTCTTCATTGCCATCGGCGTTGCCCTTGCCGGGATGGGTGCCTGGCTGGCATGGCTGATAACTGCCGTGCGCAACCGGTTAGCCCCCCGAAAACTGGATTAACTCGTCACGCAATAACCATTGCATCGCCGTTTCATAATCCGGGCAC
>JAGVUS010000333.1 GCA_019136175.1 Chloroflexota bacterium
GAACTTTCCCTCAAGAATTCCATGCACGTCTGGCTGATCGACGGCAAGCGCTTCATCCCCTATAAGGATGGCTTGACCGTGACCTATGACCTGGCTGCTGGCGTTGCCGGTGCCAAGATCTGGCCCTACACCCTCCGCTGGACTGACCAGGAAGGCGGCACGCTCAAGTGGGGTTCCCCCGACCTGTTCGTGGATCCCATCAACCCCGTCGCCGGTTCCAACTGGGCGTTTGACCAGCCTATCGTCCGCGCCACCTACGATGAAGCCTACATGTACGATCCCTACACCGGCTTGATCTGGCCGCTGCGCCTCGAAAAAGCTGAAATCACCATCCAAGAAGGCCTGCCCGTTGGCGCAACCCACGATTGGGTGACCCTCGATTTCGCCCCCGAAATCAAGGTGCCTGAAGACACCATCGTGGACTGGGACGCTGCCAACCAGAAGTTCATCCCGGATGGCATCACCGCCAAGGTCAAGAGCGTGGTCTACTATCCTGCCAATCTCTTCACCGATGTGAAGAATCATGACGGCACGACCATGGACATTGCTGACTTCCTGTTCACCTGGATCCTGTCCCTCGATATCGGCAAGGAAGGGTCGCCCGTCTATGATGAATCGATGGCGCCCAACACCGAAGCCGTTCTCGAAAACTACAAGGGCTTCCGGATCATCTCCGAAGATCCCCTGGTGGTGGAAGGTTACAGCGACAACTGGCAGATTGATGCTGAAATGAACATCACTTCCTGGTGGCCGACGTTCTCCTACGGGTATGCGCCGTGGCACACCATGGCTGCCGCCATGCTGGCAGACCAGGCTGGTGAAGTTGCTTTCTCTGCTGACAAAGCCGATGCCAATTCCACCGAGACCAAGACGGTTGAATGGCTCAGCCTGGTTGGTGGACCCAGCCTCGATATCCTGACCAAGTACCTCGATCAGGCAATCGCCGACAAGTACATTCCCTACGCCAATGTTCTGTCCGCTTACATTACTCCGGAAGAAGCAGTTGCCCGCTATGAGGCAGCCAAAGCCTTCTACGAGAAATACGGTCACTACATGATCGGCAATGGTCCCTACATCCTCAGCGAAGTCTACCTGACCGAAAAGGTTGCCACCCTCATCAACAACCCGGATTATGTTGATCTTGCCGATACCTGGGCTCGCTTCAGCGAACCCCGCATCGCCGAGGTTGAGGTGGATGGTGAAGCCAGCGTTGCGCTCGGCACCGAATTTGCCTTCGATGTGGCAGTGACCTTCAATGGCGAACCCTATGCTTCCGAGGATGTCAAGGAAGTCATTGGTCTGCTCTATGATGCCACTGGCTCGATTGTCAAGGTTCTGGAAGGCGAATTCGTGGAGGAAGGTCTCTACAAGTTCACTGTTCCTGCTGATCTGTCCTCGACCATGGAAGCCGGCTCCAGCAAGCTGGAAGCTGTTGTGGTTCCCTACGTCGTAGCCATTCCGACCTTCACCGCTTTCGAATTCGTGACTGTCAAGTAAGTCCGAACCGTAAAGCCCAGGTGATTTAAACATGAGGGAGGGGCAAGGTGACAAATCTCCTTGCCCCTCCTGATCTCACAATGAGGAGGTAGGATCTGATGGGACAGGTCGCTGAAGCTACAACCCCCACAGTCGAGAAGAAAAAAACCAGGACCGACAGCACCCTCACCAGGGTTTTGAAATACTCGGGCGTCCGGCTGTTGTCCTTATTTATTACTGTTGTGATCGGTATTTATCTGACCATCATCATTGCCAACATGGGCGGGTATGTGGACAAGATGATGATTTCCGAGATCCAGGAACGCATCACCATGCAGATTGCCATGAGCCCTGCGTATGAAAAAATGGATCCGGCTACCAAGAATACACTGACCCAGGAGAAAATCCAGGACGAAATTTCGCGCCTCAACCTGGATCAACCCGCTGCCATTCGTTCCGTACGATTTCTTAAGAATGCTCTCACGCTGGACCTGGGCCGCGCCCTGTTCATGACCAGCGATTCTGGTTCCCGCAATGTCCAGCGGATTATCCTGGAGCGCATCCCCTACACGCTGCTATTGATGGGCACTGCCAACCTGATTCTCTTTTTCAGCACCCTCTTCCTGGCATTGGCGCTTTCCCGCAAGTATGGCAGCTTCTGGGATAAGATTGTGATTGCCCTTTCACCGACTTCCTCGGTGCCGCCATGGTTTTATGGCATTTTCCTGATCCTGGTTTTTGCCGCCGTCCTGGGGATTCTGCCGTTTGGCGGCGTCATTGACGCCCCGGTTCCCAAGGACCTACTGGGACGCATTCTCAGCGTCCTCCGCCACCTGATCCTGCCAGCCACATCGTTGATTATTTCCTCGTTTTTCCTCAGCATTTACAACTGGCGGACCTTTTTCCTCATCTATTCCAGTGAAGATTACGTGGACACAGCCAAGGCGAAAGGGCTGCCTGACCGCGACATTGAACGCCGTTACATCCTGCGCCCTACTCTGCCGACCATCATCACTTCATTTGCACTGATGTTGATTGGCATGTGGACGGGCGCCATCATCACCGAGACGATCTTCCAATGGCCTGGCTTGGGACGTGTAACCTACAAGGCAATTGGCTTGTATGATACACCGGTCATTGTTGGCACAACCATCCTGTATGCCTACCTGCTGGCAATTACCGTGTTCCTGCTCGACTTTGTCTACGCGCTGGTGGACCCGCGCGTCAAGATTGGCGGCAGTGGAGGTGCCAAATGAAGAATTTACGCAGTCTCCTTCGGGAAATTGGTCAGTACCCCACTGCCATTTTTGGTGTTGTTGTTGTCCTGGCGCTGGTGATCGCCGCCATTGTGGTGATTATCAAGATCCCCTATGACACGGCAATCAGCACCTGGCGCGGCGGTGAAGAAATTGTGTACAAGAACCCCAAAACTGTTCCACCCAAGTGGTACAACTGGTTCCGCAAGGATAAGCTGGTTGAATCCTTGGATTTGAATGAGGGTGACGAAGGCGTTTCCGTGACGGAAGAAACCACCGAGGGCGGTACGCTGATTAAGACCTACACCTTTGAATTTGATTTTCCCTACAAATCCTTCCCGCAGGATATGGTGCTGTACTTCAAGTCCGAGTACGAATCCAAGCAGCCCTTTGTTTCCATGAAGTGGTACACCCCCGACGAACGGGAAATCAAGGTTGCCAGCTTTGCCATTGGGAAAACCTACACTTATCCGTTCCTGCAGGATCAGAAACTACAAAAACGACTCAATAATGTGGTCCCAAATATCGGCTTGTTCCTCAATCCGGATAACCCGGAACAGGTGCCGGTGATGGGAACTTACAAGCTGGTCATTGAGACCATCCTGTTTGAACCAAATTCCACGGTCTCTCCTGAATTTGTCCTGCACGGGCAGGTATTTGGCTGGGCGGGAACCGACCATATGCGCCGCGACCTGATCCTCCCCCTGCTGTGGGGTATTCCGATTGCGCTGTCCTTCGGTCTGCTGGCTGCCCTGGGCACATCCCTGCTGACCATGACCATCGCCGCCTTCGGCACCTGGTTTGGCGGTTTCTGGGATGCACTCATCCAGCGCATCACCGAAGTCAACATGGTGCTGCCCTTCCTGTCCATCCTCATCATGGTGGGCACCTTCTATTCCCGCTCCATTTGGACGATCCTGGGCGTGACCATTGCCCTGTCCATTTTTACCGGCGGCATCAAGAGCTACCGCGCCATGTTTCTGCAGGTCAAGGAATCCACCTACATTGAGGCAGCCAAAGCCTATGGCGCCCGGGATTCGCGTATCATCTTCAAGTACCTGATTCCCCGCATGATTCCCCTGCTCCTGCCTGGTTTGATCTCCTCCGTGCCGTCCTTTGTTTTCCTGGAAGCCTCCCTGGCAGTCCTTGGCATTGGCGACCCGGTTCTGCCCACCTGGGGCAAGATGATCAATGAAGCCCTGGGAAATGCGGCACTCTACCGCGGGTGGTTCTACTGGATCCTGGAACCTGCAGTCCTGCTGATGATCACCGGTTTGGGATTTGCAGGGCTCGGGTTTGCCCTCGACCGCATCTTCAATCCACGCTTGCGAGGGGTGTAAACATTATGACAGACAAAACACTATTGCGCGTTGAAAATCTAAAATTGTACTTCCGGGCGTCCAAGGGCGTGGTGCAGGCGGTGGATAATGTGGACCTGACCCTGAGCACCAATGAAGCCGTTGTGATTATCGGTGAATCCGGCTGCGGCAAGTCCTCCATGGCGAAAGCCCTGCTGCGACTGCTGCCCCGCAATGTGGATACCTATTCCGGCAGAGTCTTCCTGAATGGCACCGACGTGATGGCATTGGACGATGAGGAGTACCGCAAGGAAATCCGCTGGGTCAAGATGTCCATGGTGCCGCAGGCAGCCATGAACTCGCTCAATCCGGTTTTAAAGGTGGGCGACCAGGTTGCCGAGCCGATGATGGTTCACCACGGTGTGACGAAGGAAGCCGCTCTGGAGCAGGCAAAAGCCATGTTCCAGCGGGTGGGTGTCCCCGTTGATTTTGTCAACCGGTATGCGTTTGAACTTTCTGGCGGGATGCGCCAGCGCGTAGCAATTGCCATGGCATTGGTCACCCTGCCCGACCTGGTGATTTTGGACGAACCCACCTCCGCCCTGGATGTGCTGACCCAGGCGAATATCATGAACCTCCTCAAGCGCATCAAGAAGGAGATTTCCACCAGCTTCATCCTCATCACCCACGATATTGCCACCTCCTCCGAGCTGGCAGACCGGGTGGCAGTGATGTATGCCGGTCAGATTGTGGAAGTCAGCGATTCCTACCGCTTCTTCAGCGCCCCGCTGCACCCCTATTCCGCCAAGCTGATGGCATCGGTGCCCAAGCTGCGCTCCAAGAGCGAACCCGATTACATTACCGGTCAACCGCCAAGCCTGATCAAGCCGCCAACGGGCTGCCGTTTTGCCGCCCGCTGCCACAAGCGGTTTGAAAAATGCTCGGAAGAACCCCCTGTGATTGCACAGGATGGTCGCCTGGTCAAGTGCTGGCTTTACACGTGAGGCAAGGAGAAAAAACATGGTTGCAGAACCCCAAGTGATTGAAGAAACCCGGGCGGCAAGAACCGATCCCCTTCTCTCCGTGCAGGATTTGCATGTCTGGTTTGAATTGCGCCGCTTTGGATTTGGTCGTGCCGGTTACGTGCGGGCTGTGGACGGTGTCTCCTTTGACCTGTACCACGGCGAAGCGGTTGCCGTGGTGGGCGAATCCGGCTGCGGCAAGTCCAGCCTGATGAAGACCATCCTGGGGATCAACATTCCCACCAAGGGTGAAATCGTTTATGACGGCAAGAAAATGAGCGAATACTCCCGCTCAAATCTGCGTTGGTACCGGTCGCAGGTTGGCTATGTCCAGCAGGACCCCTACGGTGCGCTCCCGCCCTTCATGACCATCCAGAAAATCCTGGAAGAACCGTTGATCATCAACGGTGTGAAGAGCAAGGAGGAACGCCTTGAACGGATCAACAAGGCGCTGGAAGAAGTCAAGATGACCCCGGTGGATGAGTTCCTGCCCAAGTTCCCCCACATGCTCAGTGGCGGACAGCAGCAGCGCGTGGTGATTGCCCGTGCCATGATCAACAATCCCCAGCTGCTGGTGGCGGATGAACCCGTCTCCATGCTGGATGCCTCGGTGCGCGTGGAAATTCTCAAGCTGCTGCGCGGCTTGCAGGAACGCCACCACCTGGCAGTCATCTACATCACCCACGACCTTTCCACCGTGCGCTACTTCTCCGAATACATCTTTGTGATGTATGCTGGAGAGATCATTGAGAAAGCCCGCGTGGATGACCTGTTGAATAACCCCAGCCACCCCTACACCCTGGCGCTGCTGGCAGCCACCTCCGATCCCGATCCCAAGAACGTGGACGAGTTCCAGGAAGTGCCGCCCGGCGAGCCGCCCAGCCTGGTGAAACCCCCGGCTGGCTGCCGTTTCCACCCGCGCTGCTCGCACATGATTGACGGGCTGTGCAACGTGGAACGCCCCAAGGAATTCAAGGTTGGCGAAGGACACCGCGTCTCCTGCTGGTTGTTCAAGGATGTTCAGTAAACTTTCGCCCAAGTGGATGATGATCATCGGGGTGGCTTTAATGCTGCTCGGGGTCATCCTCCCCTGGCTGATGGTATTGCAGCTTGTCCAATCCACCTTCTTCCTGGTCTTTTTATCGCATGCCTGCTCGGTTGCAGGTGTCATCCTCGGCTTTTTAGGGCTGGTGAGCATCGTGCGGGTGGGGCGCAAATAGACCAATCCCATAAAAACAACAGCGTGGCGGGTTTTGCAACCCGCCACCGTTGGTTTAAAAAACAACCTGGCTTTCTGAACTGGTTTTCAACACCTGATTTTCTGCTATAATGATCAAACCGCTGCCGCATCGGGCAGCAACTTCCCCCATTCCTGGAGCAACTGCATCAATGACGACGACTGGACAGCCCCTGCTCGATATTCGTAATCTCAAGACGTACTTCTTCACTGAGGATGGCGTGGTGAAGGCTGTGGACGGACTGGATTTGCACGTCATGCCCGGCGAAGTGCTGGGGCTGGTGGGCGAATCCGGCTGCGGCAAAAGCGTCACCTCCATCTCTGTTCTGCGGCTGGTGGGTCGCCCTGGCAAAATTATGGAAGGTGAAATTTTCTTTGAGGGGCAGGACCTGCTCAAGCTTTCCGAGGCGGAGATGATGGAAATCCGCGGCAACCGCATTTCCATGATCTTCCAGCAGCCGCAGTCCAGCCTTAACCCGGTCTTCCAGGTGGGATCGCAGGTGGCGGAAGTCTTCCAGATTCACGAAAAGGTTAAAAAACAGGAAGCCTGGGACCGGGCGGTGGAGCTTTTCAAGCTGGTTGGCATTCCCGACCCCGACCGCAAGGTGCTGGCGTATCCCCATGAAATGTCCGGCGGGCAGGCGCAGCGCGTGATGATTGCCATGGCGCTGGCGCTCAACCCCAGGCTGTTGATTGCCGATGAGCCCACCACTGCCCTGGATGTGACCATCCAGGCGCAGATTCTCAGCCTGATGCAGGGGCTGCGCGAGCGGCTGGGCACCTCGGTCATCCTCATCACCCATGACCTGGGCGTCATCTGGGAGATGGCGGACCGGGTGGCGGTGATGTACGCCGGGCAGATTGTGGAGGAAGCCCCTGTCACCGTCCTGTTTGATACGCCGCTGCACCCCTACACCCGCGGGCTGATCGGCTCCATCCCCGTGCTGGGTAAAATCCAGCATCGGCTGGAAGTCATCCCCGGCACGGTTCCCAACCTGGTCAACCTGCCGCCGGGCTGCCGCTTTGCCCCGCGCTGCATGGCGCGTGAGCAAGC
>JAGVUS010000146.1 GCA_019136175.1 Chloroflexota bacterium
CAGCACCGAGCCGGACTGGGTGGCGGTCTTGTTGATGCGCAGGGAGAATCCCAGGGAGTCGCCAAAATAACTGCCCCCAAGCGAGGTGAGGGAGCCGCCTGCCAGCACATAACCGGTGGGGGGTGTGGCGCAATAGGTGAAGCTGGGTGTATAGGTCGCCCCGGTCACGCCGCCGGTGGTTTCTGCCAGGAAATTACTGATGGACCAGTTGATTGGGGTGTACACGCACATCTGGACATTTGCTTCGGGATACAGCGCCGGGTCGTAGGCTCCCAGATCATAATTACCCCGCAAGCTCAACCGCTGTCCGGCAGCGCATCCGCCGGTGGGGCAGGCGGATGGGCTGACAAGGTACACGGAAGCGCTCAGGGGCGTGGGGGGAGCGGCGGGTCCGGTCAGACCCAGCGCAAGCGATAGCGAAGTGATGAGAAAGAACAACCAGCGTCCAACCAGTGTGTGCATGGAATCACCTCTCGGATTTCATTATACCTCATTCAAAACGCCGTATAATTGGCAGGGAGATTTTCATGGAACCACGAATCCGTCAGCTTTACAACCCGTCCATTCTTGCATCTGCAGCAGAGCGGTTTGATATCCCCCTCGACAGCATCCGGGAACTGGATGGTTTTGAAAATTATATTTATTCCTGCACATCCCCCCGCGGGGATTCTGTTTTGAGAATTGGACATGAACTCCACCGCACCCCCGCAATGACCCGGGGGGAAATCCACTGGGTGGATACCCTGGCGAAACACGGGGTTTCCGTCCCGCGGGTCTTCCCTTCCCGCCGGGGTGCGCTCGTGGAAGTGATCCCGGCGGAGGACGGCTCCAGCTTTTCGGCTGTTTTGTTGGAAAAAGCCCCTGGCAGACCACCGCGGCGGGAGGACTGGAATGCTGGATTACTGCGGCAGGTGGGCAGCCTGTTGGGGAAAATGCACCGCATTGCGCAGGCATACCAGCCCCCATCCCCGGCGGAGCGCCGCCCCCGGCTATGGCTTGATTCACCAGGATGTTCACGGCGGAAATTTCTTTGTGGCGGACGGCGGAATCACCCTGTTTGATTTTGATGACTGCCTGTATGCCTGGTTCATGCATGATGTGGCGATGACGCTTTTCTACGTGCTGCCAATGGATTGTTCCGCTCCGGAGGACGTGGAATTTGCCCGCCGGTGTTTTGGCGAACTGATGGATGGATATGCCCGGGAAAACCATTTGGACCGCGCCTGGTATGTGGAAGTCCCGAATTTCCTCAAGTGGCGGGAAATCGATCTCTATATTGCGATCCACCGCAGCCTGGATGTGGAAAACCTGGATCCCTGGACCGCTAAATTTATGACCAACCGCAAACACAAAATCGAGAGCGATCTTCCCTATGTTGCCCTCGATTTTGCTTCGTTGTAATGAGAAATTCTACAGGATTTTGCTCAGGAACAGCTTGGTGCGATCCTGTTTGGGTTGCGTGAAGAGAATATCCGGCGGGGCTTCTTCCACAATTTGACCAGCATCCATCAGGATGGCGCGGTTGGCGGCGGCTTTGGCAAAGCCCATCTCGTGCGAGACAACCACCATCGTCATGCCCTCGCGCGCCAGATCCAGCATTACATCCAGCACTTCCTGGATCATTTCCGGGTCCAGGGCAGACGTTGGCTCGTCAAACAGCATGATTTTTGGATTCATCGCCAGGGCGCGGGCAATTGCCACCCGTTGCTGCTGTCCACCGGAAAGCTGCAGCGGAAAGGCGTTGGCTTTATCCGGAATGCCAACTTTCTCCAGCAGCATCATTGCATTGCGGGAGGCTTCCTCCTTGCTGCGCCTGCGCACCACCTGTTGTGCCAGCAGAATGTTGTTCATCACGGAAAGGTGCGGAAAGAGGTTGAACTGCTGGAAAACCATGCCCACCTCGGTACGCACGGCGTTGATGTTGGCGGCGGTATCCAGGGGGATGCCGTCCACAATAATGGAGCCCGCATCAAATTCCTCCAGTCGGTTGATGCAGCGCAGCAGCGTGGACTTCCCCGAACCGGATGGACCGATGATGACAACCACCTCACCTTTTTCAATATCGAGGCTCACGCCCTGCAGGGCATGAACATTGCCAAAATGTTTGTGTACATCCTTGATTTGAATGATGGGCGTCATGGAATCACCTCTCCAACCGGGTCTTGCGTTCAATCCA
>JAGVUS010000202.1 GCA_019136175.1 Chloroflexota bacterium
AGGTCAACTTCCAGCTTGTGGGCGACCTGAAAATCCGCCAGACCACCCGGCAGGTCACCTGGGATGTAACCGGCGTGCTGCAGGGCGACCGCCTGGCAGGAACCGCCACCACCAACATCATGCTGGTGGATTTTGACGTGGAACCGCCTTCGATTGCCGGTATTCTCTCGGTGACGGACGGTGCGCTGCTGACGCTGGAGTTTGTGTTTGTAAAACAGTAACGGGAAGGATTGAAACCGGTTCAGGGCATCCATGGATGCCCTGCTTTTTTATTCCACATAGCAAGGTTGTTGACTTTGGTGGCAGAATGCTCTACTATCATAAACGGTAACTGGTTTCCGTTTCTGGTGGAGGAGGCTTGCATGAAGATGCTCCCGGTGGTTTTGTTTATTCTCCTGGTGCTGGCGGTGACACTGGTGTTTAACAGTACATTCAGTGACTGGGTATGGATGCCGGACCTGCCTGCCTGGGGGAATATTGTGGTCACCATTCTTGTCGCTGCACTGGTCTGCTGGTTCCTGGCGCGGATTCTTTCCAATGCAGTGCAAAACAGCCGCACAGCTGCCTGGCTTGGGCTGGGGCTGCTCTTCCTCGCCGCGCAGGTGTTTGCCTGCCTCCTGCTGGTCACCCGCCTGGATGCCTATTTCCCCTTCGCATTTTCAGAAATCCCTCTCCTGGCTCCCTACTTCGTGACGTCAGGCTCGCTGGTGGTGGCTGCCTTTTTACTGTACAGGGGAACAAAACCTGACAGGCAAAAACCGCTCAGCGAGGTTGCTGTCCAGGAGCCGGTCGCCCAAGCGGATTTCGCAAAAGTGGGATTGGTGACACTGGGGATCCTTCTGCTTGCGGCAGCCTTTGTCACCTGGTACTGGTTTATCGCCTGGGATACCACGGATGACGCCCTGGAATACATCTGGCTGGCAATTCCGCTGATTGCCGTGTTGCTCTCCGGGATGGTGTTCAGCCTGTTGAAACCGCGCCAGGGACTGCTGACCGCCCTGTATCTCCTGCTGGTCCCGGCGGTGCTGGTGATGGTGACCTGGATGGGCGTGGCGGTGGATTTCCGCGCCCAGACCGACGCCCATGCCGCCCGTGTCACCCGCGCCCTGGATGCCTACCAGGCGCGGACGGGAGCCTATCCGCAGGAACTTGCCAGCCTCTCCCCGCGGGACCTGTTCCTGTTGCCTGTCCCATTCATTATCTATGGACAGGACTGGTGTTATGAGGGTGGGGAGGATGGGTATCGCCTGGGGTACGTGGACCGCAGTCATTGGAGCGATCCAAATCTCTTTGGTCATCTCTACCAGGCAAGCGGGTCCCATGCCGGTGCTTCGGACCTGTGTGCGGACGAAATCCGCCGCATCCAGGAACGTGACCCCGGGTATTATGGCTTGAACGGTAATTGATCCCGGGTAGCGCTCGCCTTTCTTGTGGTGGGGCTAGGCATGGCTTTTGGTCCCCGGCGCCCCACCCAGCGCAAGGCTGCTCCCTATGAATCGGGCATGGTGCCTTATGGGCAAGGCAGGCGGCGGATTTCCGTGCGCTATTACCTGATTGCTGTGCTGTTCATCCTCTTTGACGTGGAGACCATCTTCCTGATTCCCTGGGCGGTGGTTCTTAAGGAACTGGGTATTCCCGGATTGATTGAAATGATCCTCTTCGTGGTGATCCTGATGGTGGGCTTTATTTACGCCTGGAAGAAAGGAGCCTTGGAATGGGAATAGAGCAAAAAGCCGGCAACATGGGGGTGGTGACGACGACCCTCGAGTCGGTGGTCAACTGGTCGCGGCAGAATTCCATGTGGCCGATGCTGTTTGGACTGGCATGCTGCGCCATTGAGATGATGGGCGCCCAGGCAGCCAATTATGACATGAGCCGCTTTGGCATGGAACCCCAAGTGGGTGATTGCCATGGGCGACTGTGCCTCCTGTGGGGGTGTTTTCAATAACTACGCCATCCTGCAGGGCGTGGATGAGATTGTCCCGGTGGATGTGTACGTCTCCGGCTGCCCGCCGCGCCCGGAGGCGCTCCTCCACGGTGTGATGACCCTGCATGCCAAGGTCAAAAAAGAAAAGCTGAAGGATTGGTCATAGATGGACGACGAAACCCGGGTGGTGGTGAATGCGTTTCAGGAACGGTTCGGCGCGGAGCTGGTGGAATTCCGCGGCGAGGTGACACTGGTGCTTCCGCCCCAGCAGATTGTGGCAGCGGCGCTGGCAGCCCGTGATGAATATGGCTATAACATGCTGATGGATGCGACTGCGGTGGACTACTGGCCTGCCCAGGCGCCGCGTTTTCACCTCGTCTATCAGCTGTATGGACTGGGACATAACCGCCTGCTGCGGCTGCGCGTCCCCGTGGACGGCAATGCTCCCGTGGTGCCCACCATTGTGCCGGTGTATCCCAATGCCAACTGGAAGGAACGTGAAATCTGGGATATGTTCGGCATCCGCTTTGAGGGGCACCCGGACCTGCGCCGGATCCTGATGCCGGAGGACTGGCAGGGGCACCCGCTGCGGAAGGATTATCCCCTTGGCTACGAGGAACCCCAGTTTTCCTTTAATCACGAACAAATCTTAAGCACCAAGCTTCATCCCAAGGAGTAGCCGATGGGCGAATTTGAAGCTGTTCACGATGTCAATATTGAAGAATTAAAGCACCTGGTCAGCGAACGGGCGCTGCGGGGCGAAACCATGCTGCTGAACATGGGTCCCCAGCACCCCTCCACGCATGGCGTGCTGCGCCTTTTGCTGGAACTGGATGGGGAAATTGTGGTCACCTGCATCCCCGATATTGGCTTTCTGCATACGGGCGTGGAAAAGAACATGGAAGCCAAGACGTACCAGAAAGCCGAGGTGATGACCGACCGCCTCGATTACCTGAATCCGATGGGCAACAACCTGACCTACTGCCTGGCGATTGAAAAGCTGGCGGAGCTGGATGTGCCGGAACGGGCGCAGGTCCTGCGGGTGATTTTACTGGAACTGCAGCGAATCTCCTCGCACCTGCTGTGGCTGGGCACCTCTGCCCTCGACCTGGCAGCAATGTCCGTCTTCCTCTATGGCATGCGCGAGCGCGAAATCATCCTCGATATCTTCGAGATGGTCAGCGGCGCCCGCATGATGACGACCTACATCCGCCCTGGTGGTCTCTGGCGCGATGTGCCGGTGG